>JASJAN010000042.1 GCA_030066985.1 Desulfobacterales bacterium | reverse complement strand
GGCAGCTCGCTGGGTGAACTCCGTTTGCCCAATAACCTGCATATCGTTAAAAAGAATGGTGCCTGGAAATGGCAAGGTCTCGTCGCTTTAAAGCAGCCAGATTGAACAGAACCTTAAAACAAAATGCAACATGCTGGGTACGCTGCTAGTCGATACATTCGCCAAAAAGCCATCGGTTCAAATTGACTTGAACTCACGAAATGTATAAAAACATGAAAGGATAAGCTCAAGATTTAGCCTCATACAGCTGAATTGCAACAGGCCGATAGCCAAAAACTTTTTTCATTTCAAGCGATTAATTAATGAAGTTCGTCTGGAAAAAAATCTTGCGACTCATTCTCGTCGGGCTGGCCGTTGCCGCATTGACATTTTTAATGGTCAATATCCTGCCGGGCGACGTGGCCGATATAATTGGCGGGCGGGGCGCCAGCCCGGAGGACATCGAAGCCATTCGCAAGGACCTGGGACTCGATCGCAACATCCTGGTCCGATTTGTCAGCTGGCTGGGTCATCTTCTCCAGGGCGATCTGGGTAAATCCTATCTCACCGGAGAGCCTGTCCTGCACATCATTTTGACCCGCCTGCCCGTCACCGTTGAGCTGCTCGTTATTTCCCAGCTTTTCGCCCTTTTGCTGGCCCTTCCGGCCGGCATCTTTTGCGCCTATCGCAGCGGCACTTTTTTCGACCGCCTGATCAGCATCGGCGGCTTTGCCACCTTCTCGGTTCCCATCTTTGTCATGGCACTGGTGGGCATCTATCTGTTTGCCATTCAGCTGCATTGGCTGCCGGCTACCGGCTACATGCCGCTTGAATACGGGTTCTGGGCCAACTTTCGGTCCTTTATCCTACCGGCGCTGAGTATCGCCCTGATTGAGTGGGTCGTTCTAATGCGCGTGCTGCGCAGTGATATGATCAGCACCTTGCAGCAAAATTATATCCTGATGGCCCGAGCCAAGGGGCTGCCGCCCTGGAAGGTGCTGCTGCATCACGCTCTGAGACCCTCATCATTTACCCTGGTCACCATTCTGGGTCTACAGATTGGACGCTTATTGGGCGGTGCGGTGATCATCGAAACCATCTTTGCCCTGCCCGGTATCGGCCGCCTGCTGGTCAATTCTATTTATGCCCGCGATTATATGGTCGTCCAGGGGTGTATTCTACTGATTACCATCGGGTATGTGGTCATCAATACCATGGTTGACATCTTATATCACATCTTAGACCCGCGGATTCGAACGGAGCCCGCCAATGTCGGTTAATGCTGTTAAAACGCGCCCGGGCAGGACCTTCTGGCTGGCAGTCATCTGGCTGGCAATTGTCGTTGCAGCGGCCACCACAGCCGGCTGGTGGGCTGTGCCGGCATTTGATACCATGGACTGGGATCATCCCGCGGCAACGCCCGGGACACGCAGCGATAGCGCCTCACTTCAAAATGCGGTCAAACCGGAAAAAGAGACATACACCTACTGGCTGGGAACCGACACCATGGGGCGGGACGTGACCTCCCGTTTGATCTACGGCGCCCGCGTTTCTCTTACGGTGGGATTGCTCTCGCCAGTAATCGGATTTTTGCTAGGTGGCATCCTGGGTTGCCTGGCGGGGTATTTCCGGGGCCGCCTGGAAGCCGCCATTGTCGCTGCTATGGATGTGATCCTGGCTTTTCCGGGAATTGTGCTGCTTTTAGCAATTAGCTTTTACCTGGGGCCAAGCCTGCGCAATTTGGTCATCGCCCTGGGGTTTCTGACGATTCCGGCCTTTAGCCGGGTTGCCCGGGCCAAAACCTTAACCCTGCGCGATCTTGAATTCGTCCAGGCCGCCCGTCTAAGCGGTGCCGGCAACTTCACAATTCTGGCTCGGGAAATCATCCCGAATGTGATCGCGCCCATGGCCGCATACGCGCTGCTGGTGGTGTCCTTTATGATCATGGCCGAAGGTGCGTTAAGCTTTTTAGGTCTGGGGGTACCGGCGCCGACACCCAGCTGGGGCGGCATGATTGCCGAGGGTAGAGAGGTGCTCGAAGAAGCGCCCCATGTGAGCATGATTCCCGCTGGTGTTATGTTTCTGACGGTTATGGCCTTTAATCTGATCGGAGACAGTTTGCGCAGTCAGGCTGAAAAGAGAACGAGTCAATTATGATCGCAAAACCCCACATCAAACCACTTCTGGCCGTCGAGAACCTGCAGACACTGATGCCGACACCTGATGGTTTGGTGCATGCCGTCGATGGGGTTTCATTTGCGCTTGAGCCCGGAAAAACGCTGGGTGTGGTCGGTGAATCCGGCTGCGGCAAGACCATGATGGCACGCTCTGTGATGGGTTTATTGCCGCGTAATGCAATCATGCCGCCGGAAACCCGCATTGAATTTTTGGGAGAAAACCTGGTTGGTCTGGCAGGTCCGCAAATGCGGCAAATCCTGGGCAAAGACATTGCCATGATCTTCCAGGACCCCATGTTATCCTTGAATCCGGTCATAAAAGTGGGCAAACAGATTAGCGAAGTGTTAACCCACCATCTGCAAATGGATAGACAGGCCGCCCGGGATCGTGCCGTAGAACTTCTGGAGAAAGTCGGCATCCCCATGGCCGAGCGCCGTTTCAGCCACTACCCCCATCAGCTCTCCGGGGGACTGCGCCAGCGGGTGGCCATCGCCATCGCCCTTGCCTGTGAACCGCAGCTGCTGATTGCAGATGAACCCACCACGGCGCTGGATGTAACCGTTCAGACCGACATTCTGGACCTGCTGGCCATGCTCCAACAAGATCAGCAGATGGCCATGATACTCATTTCCCATGACCTGGGTGTGGTGGCCGGCCGAACCCACGATACAGCCGTTATGTACGCCGGCAAGATCGTTGAGCAGGCCGCAACCACTGAGCTTTTTGAACATACTGCCATGCCGTATACCCGGGCTTTAATGGATGCCATGCCGCGCCTGACAGACCCTCCGCACACCACACTTCAGGCCATAGGCGGGCATCCCCCCGATCTGTTCGCTCCAGCAGGTGGGTGTCGCTTTGCGCCACGCTGCTCCCAGGCAAAAGCCCGTTGCCGGCAGCAGGAACCGGCGTTGAGAAATATTGCCGGAAAAAACCACCAGTTTGCATGCTGGTATCCATTGGAAACCAAATGAGCCCCGATCAAACACATACCCATCCCCTGCTGGACGTCAAAAGCCTGGTGGTCGAATTTGCCATCGACGGCGGTTTAATAATTCAGGCCGTCTCAGATGTCAGCTTCACCATCGACAACGGCGAGACCCTGGGGTTGGTCGGTGAATCCGGCTGCGGCAAATCCACGCTGGCCAGGGCCATTGTACAGCTTCAAAAACCGACTGCCGGTAAGATCTGGTTTGATGGGGCGCAACTAGCGGGCGGCAACGATGCGCATCTGCGTAGGATCAGACCACGCCTTCAGATGATATTTCAGGATGCGGCTGCGTCTTTGAACCCTGCCCGCAGGGTGGGCCGCACCATTTCCGAACCGCTGAGGGCATCCGGTCAGACCCATCGCCGCAACCGCAGGGATATCGTCTGTGCATTGATGCAGGATGTTGGTTTGGATCCGGATCAAATCTATGACCGGCGACCCTTCGAACTTTCAGTGGGTCAATGCCAGCGCATCAGCATTGCCCGGGCGCTGGTGACGAACCCACAGCTTTTGGTTTGCGATGAGCCTGTCAGCTCGTTGGATGTGTCGGTCCAGGCCCAGATCCTGAACTTACTGGAGCGTATAAAAGCGCGCCACAAGTTGACCATGCTGTTTATATCCCACGATCTGGCCGTGGTAAAACACATCTGCGACCGGGTGGCGGTCATGTATTTGGGCAAACTGTGCGAGATTGCTGATGCTGAAGACCTGTATCAATCACCCCGGCATCCATACACGGCAGCTCTATTGGAATCGGTTCCCGAAATTCCGGCTGGCCGGATCCAAAGGAAAATTACGCTGCGAGGTGTTGAAATGCCATCGCCTGTTGCCCCCCCTTCCGGTTGCCGATTTCGCACCCGCTGCCCGGGGGCAAAACAGCGCTGCACGGATATTGAGCCGGTATTGGTAGACATAACACCGGGACGCCAGGTGGCCTGTCATTACCCATTGGAAGCTTAGACGACATGGATACGGTCAGAGCAGCACCCTTATGAGAAACAATACAATAATACGTACATTTTTACTTGATATTTGTACATTTATATATTAAACCATTCGAACAACCCGTTATTATATAAAAAGGTGCCGATTTGATGTTTTTAAACATTCACTTCCGGGAGGTTTGCGATGAAATCTCAGATGGTTGACCTGCAGGCAATGGTGTCCCGCGTCACGCGAAGCTGTTTTATTATTTTTTTCCTGGTGGTGCTGATCACACTTATCACCGCTCCCGTGGCCTGGGCGGGCCCCAAATATGGCGGTACCCTGCGCTTGCTTGGCGAAGTCGATGCCATGGGGTTCGATGCCATCAAGGCCCGTTCCGCTGTGGGCGGCGGCAGGGTAACGGGAAACCTGGTAATGGAAAAATTGTTTGCACGGGATAAAAATGACAATATCATTCCGCTCCTGGGGATCTCGGCCACCTCTTCTGAAGACGGCAAAATATGGACGATTGAACTGCGCCAGGGCGTCCAATTTCATGACGGCACGCCATTTAACGCCGATGCCGTCGTCCATCACTGGCAGCGTCTGTTGGATCCCAAAAACCGCTACCGCCAACGAATACTGTTCCGGCCCATCATTGGCATCGAAAAGACCGGCGAATACGAAGTGCGGTTTCGCTTGAAGCACGCCTGGCTGCCATTTATGGCTGTTCTGACCGACCCATCCGGATTTACCGCCCTGATCCCATCACCCAAAGCGGTCGAGGAAGATACCCAGAACCGGGCACCGGTGGGCACGGGGCCTTTTATGATCAAAGAGTGGAAACGCGGCGACCGCATCACGGTAACCAAGAATCCGAATTACTGGAAAAAGGATCGGCCCTATCTGGACGCGGTGGTCTATCGCGCCATTCCGGACCATGAATCACGCTACGCCACTCTGGTATCAGGCCAGGCCGATATCATGATTACCGATCGGCCGGCGCATGTCAAAAAACTGTCTGCCAATCCGGATTTTCAAAAACACATCGTACACTTTCGTGGTGCTGGAATCCTGGCCCTTAACACCACTCGACCGCCTTTTGATGATGTCAGGGTGCGCCGTGCCATCGCCCATGCATGGGATCAGAAAAAGTATATCCGTGCCAGTTACCAGGACATTACGCCTTACACAGAGAACTGGTTTGGCAATTCGCTGGACTGCAGCGACACGGAGTATCTGCAGCACGATCTGGCAAAAGCCCGGGCGCTGATGGCCGAGGTCGCAAAACCGGTAGAATTTGAATATGTTCACACGGCAACAAATCGGGGAAGAGAGGCCGGCATTATTCTGCAGCAGATGATGAAAGAAATCGGAATTAAGGTAAACCCGGTCCCGCAGGATTTTCCCGGCATCATGAAAAAATTGTTCTCTAAGAATTTCGATTGCATCTCCTGGCTCATTCGCGGCGGATACGATATGGGTCCCACGACCACAGCCGTCTTACACTCCAAAAGCCCCTGGAACGTTACCGGTTATGCCAATCCGGAAGTCGACAAGCTGTTGATTCAGCAGCGACTGAGCACCGATCCGGCAATACGGGCCAGGACCTGGTGCGACATCGCCCGGAAAGTCAATCAAGACGCGCCCTTTTTGTACCTTTTTGGCCGGCAATATTATTTTTTTGTCAGAAATTATGTCAAAAATATCAACCCGCCGGTGCTCGGAGAAGAAGGCACCCAGTTTGACATTTGGCTGGATAAATGACAGCGGCGGGACGGAACAGAGCTATCGGATAATCTGGAAACCGAACAAGAAAAAGATCGGAAGGATAGTATGCAAACCGAATTTAACGACCTGGTAGAGCAACACCTGGGCGCACGTCTTCCGCAACAGCTGGCAACATCCGTTGATTTGCCCAAGCTGCCGCCGGACACCCAGGCATTTATCGAGCGTATGCTGGTCTTGATGAAGCGCGCCGGATATGGCGTCGAGCAGTTCAACACGGCCTTGATCCGGTGGCTTTCGGTCACCATTCCCACCATGTTGCCGCGGGCCTGGGGCGGCCGGATCCCGCCGATTACACTGCCGGGCCGGCATCAAAAACTGGATGCTTATGTCGCCGGCGAATACGCCCCGCCTTTTGACAGTTCACCGCTATTCGTGGATATTGGATGTGGTTTCCCACCGGTGACACCGGCCGAATCCGCCCGGGCGCTGCCCGACTGGCAGGTCTACGGAGTTGACCGCTCATTTGCCGATTTTGTGCTGTACGATCCGGCCGGCCATTACGCCTGCTTTGATCAAGCCGGGGGATTCCAATACTTTCAGGCTTCCATGGATCCCTCTGGCCGGGCCCTTTACGAAGATCCAGCCGGCACTCGCCAGCGTTTCGAAGCACTGTATGCGGATTTGGCTCCCCAATTGCCGCAATCCGACGGCACTGTCAGCCAACAGATCGAAAAAGATGGCTGTAAGCTCATTCAGCATCACATTCGGGATTTTGAGAGCAATAATTTGACCCTGATCAAAGAAGATCTCCTGCAACTGGATCTGCCGCCGGCCACCGTGATCCGCTGCATGAACCTTTTGATCTATTTTGAGCCCCAAAGCAGAAAAACAATGCTGTCGCATGCCGCTAAGCTGCTCGCTGATGACGGTATGCTGATTGCGGGAACCAACGGCTACGGTATCCAGACACGTTATGCCGTCTATCGAAAGGACAACGATAGCCTGTACCCAAGTGAGTTTGCGTTCAGTCTGGACAACCTGGGCCATATTGTCTTTATGCCCTGGTTTTCCATGCATGACAACGATCCGGAAGCCATGCTGCTGGCCGATCTGGCCGGTGCCATCCGCAGCGACCGGCAATTCTGGCCATCTTTTAGCGGGCACCTGGATGAATTACTCAAAGCCCAGAAAATCTGCTTTCGCGGGCCCGATGGGTTTCTACAGCCCCTGGTCGAAGAGATGTCGCTCACAGAATATTTTCAGAAAAATGCCGCCATCTGGCAGCAGCTTGTAGAAGACGGGTATCCCGCCCGCACGGTGGAGGTACTTGAACGGGCCGGTCATAAGGCCTGGATCAATGCGGTCGGCGATATTGCCATCGTGCCGCCAGCGGACGCACTTCCCACGGGTTGAGTATCAGTTCAAAGAACCCATAGAATTTATCCAAAAAGCTTGCAGGGCGTGGCAGATTTCGCCCGGCTGCTGGTCTCAATTACCTTTCCAACACATACCATTTGATATGAATGAACTTGAATGAAGTATTGGGGATGATCAAATGGATAAAAAACTTATTGCCTATTGTTGCATTGTGGTCCTTTTAGTTATTGGTGTTACGGTTTTTGTGAGTCTATATTTCAACCTGCAGGATTATAGATTCAAGGGTCGTCTTGCACCACTTTCACAGACCAAAGCTGTTGCCAGCGTTGATCGAGGCCCCCAATATGCGACCGAAATGAATTTAATTGCGGGGATATGCGCTCTATTTCTGGTGGGATACATGTTTTGGGGCTTTTATAAGAAGGTTCAAAAAAACAGCCAGGCTGATCAGATTGCAAGGGAGCGTTCTCTATACAATATCTCCTTGGCAACCGGCAGGACAGAATATGAACTGTTCTGCAAATCCGCAGAAGACTGGTCGGTATCCGGCACTAGAGTTGAGCAGGATTTCAAGAGATATATGATTGACGAGAGCCTGCCATACTACGTAAAGGACTTTGTCAGAAAAAATTTTAAGCATATCAATGAATCCTTAATAAGAAAGGAAGTCGTAAATCCCACATCCTTGTGGGATTGGGTGAAAGCATTGCTCGTCTTTCCAGGCTGTTTCTTCCTTATTATCTTTATGGCGCTCATTTGGGGGAAAATGAGAATTTTCTCTTTTTAGCGCAATCGCTAATGGCGCTTGATTTGGTCTTTCTTATTCACTCGTGATTGGGGTCATTTGATTATCCTTTAGCGTCTCCTGCTTCATCGCCCTGCATGACGTCATCTTCAAGCGGTGCGTCGGTCAGTTCTCCATCAGGCTGTGTTTTTGAGGTATCACGTTCGATGGCTTCCGGCCGCACCGCATCGCTGGCCGCAGTAGGCGTCGTCTGCACGGCCTGGGCGCCCAGGGCTGCGGCCTGGGCCAAAACCGCGCTGGGCGAAAATGAATCTTCCTCAGATTCCCAGCGCTGTCCCACAGTGAGGGGTCGCTTGTCGTCGCCGGCCAGGTGCAATGTTTGGGTCGGGAAGGCAAAATCAATACCTTCTGCGTTGAAACGTTCCATGATCTGGATATTAATCCAGTTGGCGTGCTCAAGGTAGGGCCAATACTCGGGCGGGTGGTACCAGTAGATGACAATGATATTCAGGGAATCCGCATTCAATTCGTTGAAATAAACCCGCGGCGGAAAATCTTCCTGGTTGATGGCTTCGTTGGGATGCGGTGTCGTTTCAGAGCTGTTCTCCGTTGCACCGGTGGTAGCGGTTGGTTCTGTTTCAGGCACTGATAGTATCTCCCGCAAAATCTCCACTGCACGATTGATCTTTTCCGGTGAAGTGTCGTAGGTAATGGTGACATTAAAAAGACGTCGAATATAGGGCCGACGGCCGATGTTTTGGACCTCGGCTGCTATCATTTTTTCGTTGGGAATCGATGTCAGCGGCCCGGTCAACAACCGAATCTTGGTTGAACGCAGGCCAATAGCTTCGATGGTACCATCCTGACCCAATGCATTGACACGCTGACCTACCCGAAATGGTTTGTCCAGATAGATCATGAAGCTGCTGATAATGCTTTCCATAGTCGGTCGGGCCGCCAGGGCGATGGCCAGACCACCAACACCCAGACCGGCAACCAGCGGAACGACATCGACTCCCAAATTTCTCAAACCCGCGATCAACACCCATGCGAACAGCAAGGCACCAATGACGCGTGAGCTCAATTGTATCAGACTCATTTTTACGCTCTCCACGGGTAGTTTCAGCAGGGCAGTAATCGAATCCGCAATCGCCCGGATAAGAACGTATACCACCCATGCCAACAAAATAGAGACGATGGCATTGCTGGCTGTGATAATGACCAGCAAAGACCTGCCGGTGATGTTGAGGTCGTTGTTTATATAATCGACGGCAATGACCACCAGGCCTGCGATGATCAAAGGGGCAAAAATCATGAACCACTGATTCAAAGGCGCCTGTAACTTTCCGGCCAAGCGCCTAAAAACGTAATAGACCAGAATGGATGCAACGGTCAGGACGAGAACGCTGAGAATCATAGCAATCCACTGCCAGGTGGTCTGGCCTCCATGAACCGTTTTTAACCTATCGGGCAAGCGTTCAACGAGCCGGCCCAAGAACGTTGTCCTGGGAATCAGATCACCAGGCGTTGTAATATAAAATTCGTAAAAGCCCGCGGATATCTGCGGGGAGATGTATCCCAGCTCTTTTTTAGACTGATCGGAGCGATACGGAAGATCCGCGACTTCCGTGTAGTATCTGTGTAAACGGCGGATCGTCGCGGCGCTGAAAAGAAAACTGCCCTGTTGCTCGCCCTCCAAGACCTCGATGATTTCAATGGGGGTATTTGGATAACGCCAGCGAACCGGCAATCCCGATCCCAGGCGTTGCCTTTCAGCCTTAACCATGGGTAGGTCGGGAACCGTATCTATTAAAGGCAGCATCGCCCGATCCAAGATCTCTTTCAGCTGTAAAGCAGACTCGATACCGACATCCGGACGCGTTGCTCTTGGTACATCGCTGAGATCAAGCGTTGCTGCAGCGCGCCGCATAAGATTTTCAGCCATGGCTTCAAATTTTCGAGCCTCATCAATCGTCATTTCAGGCGGGCTGGCTTTGAGCGCCGCATGGGTTTCCATCACCAAGATATAGGCGCGATTGACACTATCCAGAAAACCCTCTAGAGTCGCACGTGGGCTGGAGGTGTCCACCGGTCTCAAGCGGTTTCGAAACGTCTGCTCAAGATGAAGAATAGTGTCTTCAGAACGCTGTAAAGCTTCAAACACACCAGGCGATACCCCCGGCCTGTATG
>JASJAN010000041.1 GCA_030066985.1 Desulfobacterales bacterium | reverse complement strand
GATCTTCTGAAAAATACGAGTTCTGGATACCGGTATATACCCCGCAGTAAGGGTGGGGAAAGATAATCACGGTTTTGAAATTGCGGGCCCGCTTGATAATGTCTTCCATCGGAAGCGTGGTGGAACTCATGATATCATTGCCCATATTGGGGATCACGTTGAGGTTGTAGAAGGTTTCAAGGTGATCCAGGTGATAAAAATAGATCAGAACGTGGGTCCCCTCCAAGGATGTCATCTCAATGCCCGGGATGCTAAAGATATCCCGTTGCTGGGCAATCTCAACGGCACCGCGGATTTCGTTGTGATCGGTTATGGCGATGCCGATACCCAGTTCGCGGGCTTTTTGGGCAATGGTCTCGACCGAATTATATCCGTCTGAATAGTGGGAATGAAAATGTGGATCCACTACAGTATGTTTTTCTGTTAGTTTGGTTAAATCAGGTCGTTCGAACTGAATTCGATGATGATCAATCATTTTTCCCCTTCTCTGCTCAATTGTCTCGTGTCGATTCGCTCAACGGTTTCAGGCGCACGATGTCAATATTCTCAGGAGAATCCAACTGAGATGGGAGCAACTGGTTTCACACATTTTTAGGATATTGTAAAAACGGAGAATGGTTATGAATGGCAGGCAATCTTATCGGGAGGTGCAGATCGCTCAGCTCTATTTAGCTCCATTACCGCTCAAAGATTCTCAATGATAATGTCAATATAACAAAACAAACGTCATTAATCAAATTCCAAATAACGCCATATTGTGTCCGTTAGCGGAGTTGCTTTTCTATTATATCGGCGCATAGCGTGTCAAACTTAACGCCGAAATTTTGCACAAAAAAAACGAACGCCTAACATAAGGGGCCGAATCATTAAGTCAAGGGGGAAGCGGGGCAGGGTAGGATCTATGCATAATCAATATAGAGCACCCCATTGAGATGATCGATTTCGTGTTCCAAAAGTGCCGCATAACTGTTCTGGGCGCCGATAATTTTTTCAGTATTTTCAAGGGTTTTATACTTGACCTGCACGTATTGGGAGCGTGTGATCAATTTATGACCATGTTGCGGCAGCGACAAACAAGATTCGCTGTTGGTATAAGCACCTTTCTTTTCGACTATTTCTGGATTGATCAGAATTTTGATTTCGCCGCGAAGACCGCATACAATCAATCGTTTTTGGATGCCGATCTGGGGGGCTGCCAGCCCTCTATAAAGGGAGCCCTCCAGTAAAAATGCGAAGGGCGCGTTGTATTGTAAAATGGCGATCATCGATTTTGCGAGGGTGTCGACGCTGTCTTCGATAACATCTATCGGTTGCGAAGGGCTACGCAAAACTGGGTGCGGAAATTCAACGATATCAATAATATCGTGTTTTTGTTTATAATGTTTTACAAATGAAAATGTTCCCGTGGTGCCGATCAATCCTGCTAAACCGAATTTTAGCCATTGCCTTCTAGTCCACATATTTTATTCTCACGGTTAGTTTCTGCCTTTACCGGCTTCACGGCGATACCAGCGGGCCAGTCGTTCAGGCGATATCCCCAGATAGTAGGCGATAATGATCATCTGATTGACCAGCCATGTTTTCAGAATTCCAAAATGTTGCCAGCGGCGGGGTGAAGTGGTGACGGCAGTGGGCAAGATGATGATTTTGCCCTTACGCCGCAAGCGGCGAACCAAAATGAAATCCTCCATGATCGGCAGGTCGGCAAAACCGCCGATGGTTTCAAAGACTGCCTTGTTCATGAAAAGGGCCTGATCGCCATAGGGCAGCTGAAAAAAGCGCGAGCGCAAATCAGCCGCGCGTTCAATGAAGCGAATACCCGCAGCGGGTGAGTCAATGGCCAGTCGGAAGGCGCCGGCCACCACCCCTTTTTGAGCGAGGGCCGCGACGATTTGATGATTAAAGCCTGCGGGCATGCGGGTGTCGGCGTGTAAAAAGATCAGCACCTCTCCGGTTGCCGCAGCAGCCCCGCTGTTCATCTGGTTGGCTTTGCCTGGCTGGGTTTTGATCACGTTGGCACCCTGTAATCTGGCCAGGTCAGCGGTCTTATCATTGCTGCCGCCGTCAACGACAATCACTTCCAGGTTATTGATTTCTTTGAGTTGGGAAAGGGTGCGCTCGATGGTATCGGCCTCATTTAGTGTCGGGATGATGATCGACAGTTTTGTCGACCGCGCCGCAGTCTTTTGGGTCTGATGCCAGACAGACAGATCTGCAGGTCGATCCACATCTGGCAAACGTTCCAGTTGAGTTAACGTCAGTCTCAAGCCGCTGGCAATCTGCAGGGTCTGAGCCAAAACCCTGTCGCTGCCCCAGTCAATTCCTTCAAACAGTTGACCATAGGCAATCGTCGCCAGAGAGTGGCTAAGGCCCACCAGATAATAGCCCCCATCCGAGGCCGGGCCTATGACCAGGTCATTTTGGTGCAACGCTTCAAAGGCCTGCCGAATAATTTGAGTTGAAATCCCTGGTATGTCACTGCCGACAATAACCACTGCCGCCGTATTTTCCTCGAAGGCCGAGGTGAAAGCCTCTTGCATGCGCTGGCCCAAATGCCCCTTGCCCTGCGGACGGTAAACCAGATTCGACCCCAACCAATCTTGCATCAAAGCCGCATCGCCACCTTCATGGCGGACTTCGATGCTTAGCCCATTTTGACCCTTTAGCGCTATTGCGGTAGTGATGATGCGCTCGGTCATCTGACGCTGCAGACGAGCGGCCCCCCGTGCGCCCAGGGCTGGGATTAAACGGGTTTTGGTTTTTCCGGGCTCGGGAAACCGAGTGAAGACAATCAAGCGTTCAGGCCGCGCTGCGGACATGGGGTTTCTCCTACCTGAACTCAGGTGGTGATGGTGCCGCCTCATGTAAAGCCCGAGCCGGCTGCACATGTGTAGCAATGATCAGCAGTAAAAATGGGGGTGCCCACTTCAGGCGGCCCTGCCATTTCGGAAACATGGATTTTCTTGCCGCGCGTAAAAAGGCCCCGTGCCAGGTTGAAGTCGCAGTCATACAAATAGCCATCCCAGGAAACCGAGACCTGACTGCGGCACATCAGTCCTTCGATCGCACAGGGATTAAATTGGGCAACCAGCTTGTTGAGGTAAGCATCATAGTTGCCTGTTTGGATCAACCACTGTTTGAACCGCCCCAGGGGGACATTGGCGAAATTAAACAGGTGGTTAAACCTCAACCCCCATTTTCGTTCCAGGATCTGATGATACCGTTTTTCGATTTGCTCCTGGCCGGGCGGCATATAAGCGCCGGTGGGATTGGAGACCAGGTTTAACTCCAGACCGGATGCAGCACGTCCGTAGCCCAAAGCGTTGAGCGCTTTCAGTACGGCAATGCTTTTTTCGAAAATGCCTTCTCCGCGCTGGGCATCTGTCTGGGACAGATTTAACGATGGAAAGGATGCCACGATGACGACCCGGTGCGCGATCAGCACCTTCAACAGGCGATTCATCTGTTCACTGAGGGCCGATAGATTAGAGCGCAGCATGATTCGCGGCGTTAAAGGTGACAGTTGTCGAATTAAATCTGGCAGCAACGGATTGAGTTCCGGCGCCCCACCGGTGATATCAATGGCTTCAAATCGGCATCGCCGCGCGTATGCGACGATCGCTTTTAGCGTCTGCGCGTCCATATTTTCTGTGCGGCCCGGCCCGGCATTCAGATGACAGTGACGGCAGAGCTGGTTGCACACCAGCCCCACATTGATCTGTAATGCTGCGGTCGTCCGGCGCACCAGCCTAAGATCGTGCCGGGCCAGTGTGGCCTTAAAGGGCACGATATCCGCAGCAGTGACCTGCGAGGATGCGTCGATGTCTTCTATGTGGGCTTTATCGAGCATTGGGCCTCTGCTACATTGATAATTTGTCTGCAATATTGCGCATCTGAACACCATGTACCAGGGAAGCGCCACCCCGGATCGCGGTGACGACATGGACCGCTTCGGTCATCTCAGCCAGATTAGATCCTTTCTCAAGGCAGGCCCGGGTGTAGGCATCGATGCAATAGGGGCACTGGACGGTATGGGCGACGGCCAGGGCAATCAGCGCTTTTTCGCGTTCGGTTAGCTCTCCATCAGCGAAAACAGCGTTGTAATAGTCAAAAAATTTGCGCGCCAACTCAGGCGCTTCTTTGCCGATGTCTTCAAACTTGGGAAGATCTTCCGGCTTGTAATAGGTGTCCATTTAATATGTCTCCTCTGTTTATTCTTCAATCGACTCCTCTATGTCGTCAATAGGTGGTGATCCTTACATATCAGGTGTCAGGTGTTCCGCCGAAGGCGGATTCAGGTGTCAAGGAACAAAGGACTAAAAATCAGAATTAAAAAATCAAGCGACCTTTGCAGGATTTGATTAACAAGGACCCAAAACCTACCACCGAAGGCCTGACACCTGACACCCGAAACCTGAAACCAGGGTTATCCCATGTGTGAAATGATTGCCTGACCGAACTCGGAGCATTTTAGTTGTTGGGCATCTTTGATCTGACGGGCCAGATCATAGGTAACCGTTTTGGCTTCAATGGTATCCTGCAGGGCATCGCGAACCAGGCGGGCAGCCTCGCGCCATCCCATATGAACCAGCATCATGACGCCTGAAAGGATTAAAGAGCTGGGGTTGACTTTATCCTGTCCCGCATATTTTGGAGCGGTGCCATGGGTGGCTTCAAAAACCGCGCAAAGATCGCCGATATTGGCGCCCGGTGCCATCCCCAATCCCCCTACCTGGGCAGCCAGGGCATCTGAAAGATAGTCACCGTTTAAGTTGGGTGTGGCAATAACGCCGAATTCATTGGGTCGCAGCAGAACCTGTTGAAAAAGCATGTCGGCGATTCTATCTTTGATTACCACTTTACCGTGCGGTTGCTTGCCCTGATAATCATCCCACAGCTCTTGTTCCGTGATCGTCAGGTCTTTGAATTTTTCGGCAGCGACCTCATAACCCCAATGGGCGAAAGCGCCTTCGGTAAATTTCATGATATTGCCTTTGTGCATCAGGGTTACACTGGTAAAGCCGTTGTCGAGGGCATACGCAATGGCTCTGGCCACCAGTCGTTTGGTGTTGGTCGCACTGATGGGCTTGATGCCAATGCCTGCATCGGTGGGCAAGGTGGTGCCCATTTGTTCGTTTAAAAACTGCCGTACTTTATCCGCATCCGGGCTGCCGGATTGATACTCGATACCCGCATACAGGTCTTCGGTATTTTCCCGAAAAATGACCATGTTAACGCTTTGCGGATCTTTGACCGGGCTGGGAACCGACTTTATATATTTCACCGGGCGCACACAGGCATAAAGATCGAGCGCCTGGCGGATCGTCACATTCAAGCTGCGAATGCCTTTGCCCACCGGGGTCGTCATGGGGCCTTTGATGGCCACCGCATATTTTTCAATATCGGCAAGGGTTTCGTCCGGCAGCCAGTTGCCGGTTTCCTTAAATGCTTTTTCACCCGCCAAAACCTCCAGCCATATAATTTTTTTGTTGCCATCATACACTTTTTCTACAGCTGCATCGATAACCAGACGCGTAGCCTGCCAGATTTCCGGCCCAATGCCGTCGCCTTCGATAAACGGAATTTGGGGTGTATCCGGAACATTCAGTGTGCCGTCCGGGTTTATGGCAATCCGATTTTCAGTTCCCATGTTTCAGCCTTTCTTCTTTTGGAACAGGGCGGCTCAGAGCCTGATTGTTTTTACAGAAGACTTTTACCACCCTTGCTGTGTCTATTGGGTTTACTCTATTAACCCAAAGAGTATATTTAAGGGCGAGTGATTGCCGAGGTTGCCGCAGCTACAAGGAAAATGTCGTTCCGCTATAGTTAAACTATGCGGGACGGCATTTGACACAGTAGATGCGGTGAGATCGGCAAGCCCCTTGGGGTTTCAAATTTAAAAAATATAAATTGATAATATTCATTTAATATAAGTACTCATAATATCTTTTTAAATTTGAAACACTCGCTTTACTCGGATAGTATTTTGCGTAGTACATACGGCAATATACCACCGTGTTTAAAATATGCCACATCGATATCGGTGTTCAATCGGGCGGTTACATTAAACTCAATTTTGCTACCATCCGGTTTAACCGCCTGAACGCCAAGGGTTTTAAGAGGCGCGATGTCTTCAATGCCGGTGATGGTGTAGGTCTCCGAGCCGTCGAGCCCCAGACTTTGCCAGCTGTCGCCATCATTGAAAGTCAATGGCAGCACGCCCATCCCCACCAGGTTGCTGCGGTGAATTCGTTCATATGATTCGGCAATGACCGCTTTGATGCCCAGCAGCTGGGATCCTTTAGCCGCCCAGTCCCGTGATGAGCCGGTGCCATACTCTTTACCGCCCAAAACCAGCTGAGGTTTATGTTCAGCCATGTATTGCATGGCAGCGTCATACACATACATCTCCTCGCTCTGCGGAAATTTTAACGTGAAACTGCCTTCTTTGGGATCCACCAATTTGTTTTTAATACGGATGTTGCCAAAGGTGCCGCGCATCATGACCTCGTGATTGCCCCGGCGGGATCCGTAGGAATTAAAATCTGCCGGTGCGACCTTTTTTTCAATTAAGTATTTGCCGGCTGGATATTCCGGCGGAATGGCACCGGCCGGAGAAATATGATCTGTGGTCAGCGAATCGCCTAAAATCAGCAAAATGCCCGCATTTTGAACATCCGCCGGTTGGGTGATATCCAGTGCAAACTCCTGAAAATAAGGCGGCTTGCGGATATAGGTGGATTGTTCCTGCCACTCAAAGGTGGTGCCTTCCGCAACCGGAAGCTGGCGCCAAAAATCATCGCCGTCAAATATGCAAGCGTATTCCTCTTTGAAATACTGCAGTTTAACATGTTTGTGGATAAGACTCTCGATTTCTTCAGCGGTCGGCCAGATATCTTTCAAATACACCGGTTGGCCATCAGCATCCTGGCCCAGCGGCTCGCTGGTCAGATCAATATCGATGCTGCCGGCGATAGCAAAAGCGACAACAAGCATCGGGGATGCCAGAAAATTGCCGCGTACCTGTTGATGAATGCGGGCTTCAAAATTGCGGTTGCCCGACAGCACTGCCGCTACAGTCAGGTCCTTGTCCTGGACAGCCTTGTCAATTTCAGGCGGTAGCGGCCCGCTGTTGCCGATACAGGTGGTGCAACCGAAACCGGCCAGGTAAAATCCCAGCTGTTCCAGGTAAGACAGCAACTGGGCGTCCTTTAAGTAATCGATGACAACTTTTGAGCCCGGCGCTAGTGAGGTCTTCACATAGGCAGGCACGCGCAACCCTTTTTCAACGGCCTTTTTGGCCACCAGTCCGGCGCCCAGCATGACAAACGGATTGGAGGTATTGGTACAGGATGTAATGGCTGCGATGACAATGTCGCCGTCGCAAAGCTCGATGGGCTCACCATTGACCACGATTTGGCAGGCCTTCTTCTTAGGCTTGCAGTCTTCTGGGCGCTTGGTCTTCGAACCGGATTCATCGTGGTATTTGGATATATGCTCAACATCGGCGTCACGCTCATATGTGCAGCCGAGCTGGGTGGCAAAACTCTGTTTTAAATCGCTGATGTTGATGCGATCCTGGGGTCGGGCTGGTCCGGCAACACAGGGCACCACCGTGGCCAGATTGAGTTCGACAATTTCGGAATATTCGGGCTCGTTGGCATCCGTGTAGAAAAGTCCCTGTTTTTTGGCGTAGGTTTCGACGATCTCGGCCCGGTCGGCCCGGTTGGTCATCTTCAGATAATCAATGGTTTTTTCATCGATGGGGAAAAAGCCCAAGGTGGCGCCGTATTCCGGGGTCATGTTGGCCAGTGTGGCGCGATCGGTAACGGTCAGATTTTTCATGCCGGAGCCGAAAAATTCAACGAATTTTTCAACCACGTTGTGCTGGCGAAGCAATTCGGTGACGGTCAATACCAGATCGGTTGCCGTCGTGCCGGCTGGTAATTCTCCGACCAGCTTGACCCCAACGACTTGCGGAATGGACATGTAGTACGGCTGCCCTAGCGTAACGGCTTCGGCCTCGATGCCGCCCACACCCCAGCCCATGACCCCGATGGCATTGATCATCGGGGTGTGTGAATCGGTGCCCACCAGGGTGTCCGGATAGGCCACCGTGCGGGTACCGGCTTTTTCGGTCATGACCACCCGCCCCAGATATTCCAGATTCACCTGGTGACAGATGCCTGAATTTGGCGGGACGACGTTGAAATTATCAAAGCTTTTCTGGGCCCACTTCAGCAGCGCGTAGCGTTCGGCATTGCGCTCATATTCTTTGGCGACATTCTGGGTAATGGCATCGGGGTTGCCGAAATAATCGACCTGCACCGAATGATCGACAATCAGATCCACTGGAACCAGCGGGTTGATCTTTTGCGGATTGCCGCCCAAATCTTTTACGGCATCACGCATAGCCGCCAGATCAACCACCGCTGGAACACCCGTAAAATCCTGCATCAGTACCCGCGCGGGATGATACGGAATTTCCACCGGTGTTTCATAGCTTTTTTGCCAGCCGGCGATATTTTTTAAATCTTGTTCCAGCACGACGTGGCCATCCAGCTTGCGCAACAGGTTTTCCACCAGGATTTTGATCGAATAGGGCAGGCGTTGAATATCGGCGATACCGTTTTTTTCCAGTCGCATAATGTCAAAAAAGTCGATCGACCCCGTTTTTGTCTCTAAATTTGCGCGATAATCGGTGTTGTCCATCAATGGCTCCTTTTCTTCAAAATTCATGGAGTACTGGAGTGTTGGAGTACTGGAGTACCGGAAAAGCAGAAATCAAGAAAGATCAGTAGATGAAAGTAATCATCACTCCATCACTCCAGTTTTTTGATTGCTTCAATCTTATATACATACTTGACCCAATCATCCCCGTAGTAATCTTCAGCCACGATGCGCAGGGGAAATCCGTGCTTAATCGGCAATTTTTCACCGTTTACTTGATAGGCCAAAAACACTTTATCCGATCCGACATCCTCAATCGGAAAGCGCTCTACTTTCTCATTGGGGCCTTCTGGCCCGTAAACGGTGATATGCGTCGTATCCTCCTGCATCTGGGCTAGATTTAATACCGTCATCAGAGATATCCCCTTCCATCTGCCATGGTTGACAAAGACACCGGGACAAATCAGCAAAACATTGCGTTCAATCGAGGGAAGCTTGATGATTTCCGAATAGGGAAGTCGGGTTGGTACGGCGACATTGCCGTCTATGATCAGGCGCCATGAAGGTAGGTGCACGGCATGGTTTTTCAACCCCATGGTTTCAAACGCTTCCAATGGAAGAACTTCCAGTTGGCTGGTATCCAGCGTAGCCGGATTTTTATTGCGCAATGTCGACAAGTCCGTATCGCGTGGAACGATAAACCGTTTGGTTTGAGCCCAAGCTCTTTGTAAAAAGGCCTTAATGGAGGTGGCCAACAGACCGAGGCCTGTTAGCACCTTGAGGGCCCATGTGATGAATTGGCGACGTGTTTTCATTTGCGTTTGTGTTGCAAATGCCGGATGTCATCTTCAGCTGCGACAATGACCTCGCTGGCTAAACCCAGGAATAGCCCATGTTCGACAATGCCAGCGCGTTCATTTAATTTGGCTGACAAAGCAGCAGGATCCGACATTTTACCAAAATTCGCATCGAGTATAAAGTTTTCTTGATCGGTTGTGTAAGGTTGCCCGTTTTCATCGCTACGCAGGCTGACTGTTGCTCCCAGCGATTGCAGAAAGTTGGATTCGGTCTGGGCGGCAAAGGGAATCACTTCTACCGGCAGAGCCCAATGGGTGCCCAGACATTCAGACAGTTTACTTTCATCGATGATGATAATATTTTTGCGGCTGGCCTGGGCAACCACTTTTTCACGCAGCAGCGCCCCGCCGCCGCCCTTGATCAAATTCAACTCCGGGTCGACCTCATCGGCCCCATCAATGGTGACATCGATCTCAGGCTGCTCGTCCAGGGTGGTTAAAGGGATATTGCGGTCCCGGGCCAGCTTTTCGGTACGGATGGAGGTGGGAATACCGACAATGTCTTTTAGAACACCGGATTTGATACGCTCTGCGATTCGAATCACGGCAAATGATGTCGTGCTGCCGGTACCCAGTCCCACGATCATGCCGGATTCTATTGATTCTACGGCGCGATGGGCGGCCTTTTGTTTTAGTTCGTCTTGTTTTTTTATAGCCATAGGCTAAATCCTTTGATCAAATCAAAGTTCGCTGGCTTTACCGTACATTAATGCCATGAAATACTGGAAGGCTGGAATATTGGGCTTGGCGGAACAGGATCTATTTTCATGGTCGCCTTGAAAAGTGACATCAGTGCAGCATCTGTTTTCCCTACCCAATGTTTCATTTTTCCATTATTCCAACTATGCCGCTTTCAGTTGCTTGCATTTTTCGGCAATGCTTTCCAACAGTTTGGCAAAGGGTTTGGCAAACGCCACGACACCGTCGTTCTGCAATTTCTGGGTGACGGCATCCAGATCGATACCCAGATCGGCCAACTGAGCTACCTGGCTTTGAGCCTCTGCAAGTCCCTGGGTGAGTGTTTCTGCGACCTGGCCATGGTCCATAAAACTGTCTAATGTAGCGGGCGGAAGGGTGTTGACCGTATCCGGCCCGATAAGCTCATCCACATAGAGATTGTCCGGATAGGCTGGATTTTTCGTGCTGGTGCTCGCCCACAGAACGCGTTGCATTTGCGCGCCTTTAGCGGCCAATTGCTGCCAGCGGGATTGCTGGATAATATGTTTGTATTCGGCGTAAGCCATCTTGGAGTTGGCCACTGCAATCTTGCCCTGTAGCGCTGAGTTGCCAATTTGCTCTAATGCCCTATCCACGGCCGTATCCACACGGCTGACAAAAAAAGAAGCCACCGAGGCCACCCGATCAACCGTATGCCCCCCTTTAACACTGGGGCCGGCGGTAGCCAGCTGTTCGAGACCGGCCTGGTATGCTTCGGCAACCCCCTTATAATTTTGCAGGCTAAAGATTAGGGTGACATTGACATTGACGCCGCAACCGATCAATTCAGTAATTGCCGGCAATCCTTCTTTTGTGGCCGGCACTTTGATCATCACATTGGGCCGGTTGACGGTTTCATAAAGCCGTTTGGCCTCGGCAACGGTTTTATCTGTTTCGTAGGCCAGCTCAGGGCTGACTTCCAGACTGACATAGCCGTCTTTGCCGTTGGTAACATCATACACACCGCGCAGCGTATCGGTGGCCAGGGTTATATCCTTTATCGCCAGGGCTTCATAAATTTGTTCGATTGAGCCATCGGTTTGGATCAGCTGCTTTAAATCATCATCATAGTCATTGCTGCCGGCAATGGCCTTTTCAAAAATCGCCGGATTGGAAGTCACCCCCCGCAAACCGGTATCGACCAGCCGCTTAAGCTTGCCGGAAGTTAACATCGAGCGTTGGATGTAGTCCAGCCATATGGATTGGCCCATTTTCTCAAGTTCGATCAGTTTTGACATACCGTTCTCCTTATCATCAGATTTTTGATCCAATCGAATCTATCTTTAAACGCATTCCAGCGCTTTTTCAACCACCCGATCGGCTGTCAGCCCGAATTTTTCAAACAATGTCTGCGCCGGTGCTGAGGCACCGAAATGGTCAAGGGCAACAATCCGTCCGGCGTCACCCACGTAGCGATGCCAGCCCTGGGGGCTGCCGGCTTCAATGGCAACCCTGGCTTTGACGGTCTGGGGCAACACCTGGTCGCAATACTCTGTTGATTGGACCTCAAACAATTCCCAGGACGGCATACTGACCACCCGGGTGGCCGGTCCTTTGGCATCTATCATTTCGGCAGCTTTGAGGGCTATATGCACTTCCGAGCCACTGGCGATCAAAATCACCTCCGGTTGTCCGTTTGCCGCCTCGCGCAACACATAACCTCCCCTGTGCAGACCCTCGGCGGACGCATATTGTCCATTGCGATCAAGGGTGGGAAGATTTTGGCGCGTCAGCGCCAGGGCTACCGGGCCATCACTGTGCTGAATGGCGGCCCGCCAAGCCTGGGTGGTTTCATTGGCATCACAGGGCCGGATTAGCATCAAGTTCGGTATGGCCCTTAATGCCGCCAGCTGCTCAATCGGCTGATGGGTGGGGCCGTCTTCTCCCAAACCGATGCTGTCATGGGTAAACACATAAATCACCTGTTGTTCTGTGAGGGCGGCCAGACGAATGGAAGGACGCATGTAGTCGGAAAAAATGAGAAAAGTGGCGCCATAAGGAATAAGGCCGCCATGCAGGGCCATGCCGTTTAAAATGCCGCCCATCCCATGTTCGCGCACACCAAAACGCAAGTTACGGCCGCCATAATTGTCGGCCTGAAAATCATCTTCCCCGTCAATTAAGGTTTTTGTGGATGGCGCCAGATCCGCCGAACCCCCAACAAGGTTAGCGATGGTGGGTGCAATGGCATTGAGCACCTTGCCGGAAGCGACCCGGGTCGCCATTCCTTTCTCATCGGGCTCAAACAGCGGAAGATCTTCTTCCCATCCTTTCGGAAGCTGGCCGTCTATCCAGCGCCGCAATTCAGCGGCGTCTTCTTTAAATTCGCTTTGATAAGCTTCAAAGGCATTTTGCCATCGGGATTCCAGCTTCTGACCGACTTCGATGGCCCGCCGGAAATGCGTCAAGGCGTCATCGGGAATCAAAAAACCTGGCTCCGGTGGCCAATCCAGATTTTTTTTGGTGCGCTGAACTTCCTCAGGTCCCAATGGCTCCCCATGGGCGCTGGCTGTATCCTGTTTGTTGGGGCTTCCATAGCCGATGTTTGTTCGCACTGAGATCAATGATGGCCGATCAGTTTCATTCTGGGCCTCGACAAGCGCCTGCTCCAATGCCGACAGATCGTTGCCGTCAGCCACGTATTGAACATGCCAGTCATAGGATTCGAAACGGCCGCTGCGATTCTCCGTAAAAGCAATATCGGTATGGCCTTCAATGGAGATTTGGTTGTCATCGTAGAAATAGATTAATTTGCCCAGACCCAAATGGCCAGCGAGCGAGGCAGCTTCATGCGAAATGCCTTCCATTAGATCACCGTCGCTGACGATGCCGTATGTAAAATGGTCGATAATTTGATGACCGGGTTCGTTAAAGCGCGCCGCTAGATACCGTTCGGCCAGAGCCATACCCACACCGTTGGCAAATCCCTGGCCTAAGGGGCCGGTGGTGGTCTCCACACCCGGTGTGATACCGTATTCCGGATGCCCGGGAGTTTTGCTGCCCCATTGGCGAAAATTCTGAATCTCTTCCAGCGGCAGGTCATAACCGCTCAGGTGCAGCAGACTGTAGATCAGCATCGAGCCATGACCGGCTGAGAGCACAAAGCGGTCCCGATTGGGCCAGGTGGGATCTTTTGGATTGTGGCGCAAAAAGCGCGTCCAGAGAACATAGGCCATGGCAGCCGCGCCCATGGGCATCCCGGGATGCCCGGAATTGGCTTTTTGCACCCCATCGACTGAAAGCATTCGAATTGTGTTGATACAGAGCTGGTCAAGTTCGCTCGACATTATCCCCCCTTTTCTTCCTATTCAAACGTCAACTGTTGTGGTTTTGCGCCTTCAAATCTTTAAGCATCTGATAAATTCGAATATCGAAGCACACCTGATTTTATTAAAATGGCCGAAACAAATACAAATTTTTCAAATTCCAGAATCAAAACCATGAAAATAATGTTTGTTAACGGCCGGAAGCGTTTTAAACATTTGAAATTAGGATTTAAAATTTATTTCGAGTTTCGGATGTCGAGTTTCAGCTCGTTTGACATATCAAGATGACTTTTCTGAGAGAGATTTTACTAGGTTTGCTTTAATTACTGTCCTAACTCTCTTCTTTTTTGATTTTTTTTAAGATTTTGGGGATAAAAAACGAAAATATAAACAAGCCGATGGAGAAAAACACCTTAAACGAAATCAGCTCCCCCCAGTTGCCCGAGGTCCAGACATCTTTTAGCGTACCGATGAAAAATGTGAAAATGAAAGTACCGACAATGATACCCAATCCGGTCCCCGCAACGTAATCCCAAAAGTGCACCTTGGTCAAGCCCATCCCGAAATTCATGGGCGTAAATGGAAAGTATACCAGCCGCAAGTATAACACGGTGGCAAAGCCGTTGCGTTCAATGCCGTCGTCATATTTTTTGAGTTTATCGCCAATCAGGGATGCTGCAAATTCTCTACCCAATGTCCGCCCGATAATAAAGGCCGCGGTGGCGCCGATCATGGCACCGATCCATACCCACACAAATCCCCAGTAGGCGCCAAAAATGGCCGCGCCCAGTCCGGTCAGTAAGGTGCCGGGTAAAAACAGGCAGATCCCGACAGCGTAGATAATGATAAATATGATCGGCCCCCAAAACCCGGTCATGTCCAGGTACTGACCCAACGCATCAGGAGTCAGATATTGTTTGATCGGCGTTAGGCGCACCATCAAAATGGCGCCGACAATAAATGCCACTAGTATCAGCGCTTTTACAAGCGCTTTTTTGCGGCTGTTAACCGTTGGTTGCATAACCTGTTCCATATCGAACTCTCCTCAGATGTCAAGATCAGTATCTCTGTTGCCAAATTTGTCATCAGTTTCTATTTGAGACTTTCAGTCTCATAGTGGTTTCAGTTATAACTAAAAAGTAGGTGTCAGGTGTCAGGAAACATAAGACTAAAATCTGAAAACAAAGAAAAAAAAGCGATCGCCATTGCTACTGGCTTACAAAGTTTTCAAACTGATTATCGAAGGCCTGAAACCTGACACCCGACACCTGAAACCTTCCTATGTAATGTGCTCGATCGCCTTCGGCCCCCTGGTTCCGGCCTCATAGAAGTGAAGCAGGTCGGCCTGATCATCACAGACCTCGCAGCGATCTAAGATGGGTGTCAAAAACTTCCAGCACAGCTCAACACCGTCCTGGCGCCAGAACAGCATCTGGTCACCAAGCATGCAATCGATCAGTGCTCTTGCATAGGCGTCCAGAACAGGACCGCTGGCGCTTTGTTGATAATTAAAGTCCATTGTAACGGTGCGCAGACAAACAGTGGCACCGGGGTTTTTAGTCTGAAACGTCAGGGTAATTTTTTCCTCAGGATAAATACCCAGAATAAGCCGGTTGGCTGCAATGGTTTCGCCCAAAGTATGGCGGAACATTGAATGCGGGACGCTTTTAAATTGAATGGCAATCTCGGTTAATTTTTGGTCCAGACGTTTACCTGAAGTCAGGTAAAAAGGTACTCCCTGCCAGCGCCAGTTATCCAGATGAACTTTCATCAGAGCAAAGGTCGGTGTTAACGAGTCGGCCGCTACGCCCGGCTCTTCGCGATAGGCGCGTACCGCCTGGCTGTCAACCGTACCGGCTAAATATTGACCGAGCACCAGGTTGTCCGTCAGACGATCGACTTGGAAGGGGCGCAAGGAGCGGAATACTTTAACTTTTTCATCTCTGACATGATCGGCTTCGAATCGGGAGGGCGGCTCCATGGCGGTCAACGCCAGCAGTTGCATCATATGGTTCTGAAACATGTCTCTTAAAACCCCGGATTGTTCATAATATCCGGCGCGATGCTCGACACCCAGCTCTTCAATGGCGGTGATGGCAATATAATCCACATAGCGTCGATTCCATATGGGCTCAAACAAGGAGTTTGCAAAGCGCAGCATCAATACATTTTGTACGGTTTCTTTGGCCAGGTAATGGTCGATTCTAAAAATCTGGTGTTCGGCAAAATCGCGGCTCAGGCTCTGATCCAAATCGACAGCGGTTTCCAGATCGGTACCAAAGGGTTTTTCCACCACGATCCGTGACCAGCCGTTGCCGATTTGATGCTCATCTGCCAGGCCGACCTTACCGATCAAATGGGCAGCCGATTTGTAGACCGACGGTGGCAGCGCCATATAAAAAATGCGGTTGCCGCGCGTGTTAAACTGTTGGTCCAGCTCCCTTAAAGCCTGGGCCATTTGGGTGAACGATTCCAGATGCGCGAAATCAGCGTAGCGATAATGGAGCGCCCGGGCAAAATCTGACCAGCGGGTTTCATCATAAACACCGGCTTTTTTCAAAGCCGCTTGCATGCTGTCTTTGAATTCCGCTTCGGCAATATCGATATGGCTGGTGCCCACAATTAAAAAGGGCTCCGGCAGGCCGGCATTCAAATACAAATTGAATAGCTGGGGCATCAGCTTGCGCGCGGTTAAATCGCCGGTGGCCCCCATTATGATGATGGTACAGGGTTCGCTGGGCTCCGGCATGACGCATTCCTGCGGCGCCAGGCCCAGATCCGGCGCGCTTACCGTTGCCATGGTTTTTTCGACACTATCGGTATCAGCGGTCTTAGTGTCCATATTAATCTCTCCTAAATTAACCCTTAATTTACATTGTCGTCCAATTCAGAATCAAAAGAATTCGATACTTACCATTCAACCTGAGCTTATTCTTTTTTGGAAACCACCGCATGTCCACCAAACTCCCGCCGCAGGGCTGCCAAGACGCGCTCGGTAAAAGGATCCTGCTGTCGTGAGCGGAAGCGTCGCATCAGTGAAAGGGTAATCACTTCTGCCGGGACTGCGGTATCAATTGCCTGCTGCACCGTCCAGCGCCCTTCGCCGGAGTCCTGGACATAGCCGGTGATGTCGGTCAATTCGGCGTTTTTATTGAAGGCATCTTCGGCCAGCTCCAGCAGCCAGGAGCGAATCACGCTGCCCTGGTTCCACAGATGGGCAATTTGGGCGTAATCAAAGGATTCGGCAAACTCGGAGGCATCCAGAATTTCAAATCCTTCGCCATAGGCCTGCATTAAACCGTATTCGATTCCATTGTGGACCATTTTGACAAAATGGCCCGCCCCGCTTTTACCGCAATACAGATAACCGTCTTTGGGGGCCAGGGTTTCAAAGATGGGCTCAAGAAGGTGAAAAATAGCTTCATCACCGCCCATCATCATGCAGTAGCCCGCCTCCAAACCCCAGATGCCGCCGCTGACACCGACATCCATATAGTGAATGCCCGCTTCCTGAAGCATATCGTAGCGGCGCCGATCATCCTTATAATAGGAGTTGCCGCCGTCAATGATGATGTCTTTTGGGCTCAGCAATTCTTTTAAGCCGTTGATGGTCTCTTCTACCGGCTTGCCGGCCGGCAGCATGATCCAGACAATGCGGGGTCCTGAAAGCATTTCGACAACCTGCTGCAGCGAATTTGCCCCGCTGGCGCCTTCAGCGCTGATTTGTTGAACCGCCTCCTCGGACAAATCATAGGCGACGATCTCATGATGACCCTGCATCAGTCGTTTGGCCATATTCATCCCCATTTTCCCCAAGCCGATCATTGCGAGTTTCATGCTTCTGCCCCCCTTTCTTTTTCAACCAAAAGCGTTTTGGCCCCCAGTAGGGCAGCTCCGGCCACCACAGTTAACCCACCGGCGCCACCGCCGATGATCCCAATATCACACTCAAAAGTTGGCATTTCGTTCCCTCAATCTTTCCCTTGCCAAATCGTGCAAACAAAGCAAGATGGACTCAACTGGTAATTTTGCTGGAGTATTGGAGTAATGGGATTGATTTGGTGAAATTTGTAAGTATTTTATCACACTCCAATACTCCAGTGTGTTTCACCACTCCAATACTCCATTACTCCGAGTTTTTAACCCTCGACATCATTCAGCGACCAATCATAGTGCATGTATTTCACCTGAATGTTGTCTTTTTGGCGGGTTAATTTTTCTTTTAAATCACCTTCGGCATATTGTAGGTAAAATCCCAGAGCGTCTTCATTAAAGTCTTCCGAAAACCACTTGAAAATCCGGCTGACATACAGGGTATTGCCCTCCAGTCGATGGCTGTTGGCGTCATTAATAAATGAACGGGTTGAATCGTCTAATTGCTGATCAAGGATATCAGCCAGATAGGGTTCCGGTCTGAGCGGCGGGCAGCTGACAGCCGAACAATTAATGGCAAAATGGACACGGGGATCCTTATAGCGCGGTCTGAGGATATCATGCTCAACATGATCAAGCGTAATGACATTACCGTTGACGCGCACCCATTTCTTTTGCCAAGGGCTTTGAAAAATTGAACCAAAGTCTTTAATTGACTCGACTCCCGGATAGCCACTTAAAATCAGCTTTATCGTCCAGGCATTGTATGCATTAATGTAGTAGGCATACTGTTCTCTGCGGGGTAGCTTTTCCGGATCCGTGTTTTCAAGCATTTTTAAATACTGATCCAAGCGCTCTTCTTCTTTCTTAAAACCGGCATAGTCCACACCACCCGGCTTGACGTACTTGCCAAGCAGTTTGGCCCAAATTTCATGATTCACGGTCGAAGCTTGGCCCGGTGTGGCTGACCCAAGCGTTCCGACTACAAGCGATAGATTTATTATGAGAGCAAGCCCCAAATAGCGCTGATTCATTTTAAAAATCCTTTCCAGTCAATTCAATTTTATTAAATGCCCGATTTTATCATCGAGGCTACCATTCAAAGTCTGCTCTTGGTCGAACGACAGTCTTGAAACTTACAAATTACAATAAGGGTTGAACCACCTTAGTCAAGAAACTGCCGGACACTGTAAAGTCCTTCGTATTATGATGTAAAAACCATCTCTTAAGCGTGTTGATTTCATTTGAAAAAGTCTTATGTTTGGGCAACTCAAAACATTCTGCAATTCACAAAAACACATCTCACATCGAAAGGAGATTAAAATGGAGGAACGTAGCGCAGCCGTTACCCTGCATGGTAACCCGCTCACACTGATTGGAACGGTGCTCAACGTGGGAGATGCGGCTCCCGATTTAGAAGTTCTGGATAACGATTTAAATGCAGTTAAACTTTCGTCATTTAGAGGTAAGATATGTGTCATCTCGGCAGTGCCGTCCTTGGACACGCCGACATGTGATATGGAAACCCGCCGTTTTAACGAAACAGCCGGTCAACTGGGTGATGATGTCGTTATTTTAACGGTCAGCACGGATCTTCCTTTTGCCCAGAAGCGCTGGTGTGGTTCCGCCGGTGTCGATAAGGTCATCACCCTCTCAGATCACCGCGATGCTGTCTTTGGCAGCGCTTTCGGCGTGTTGATCAAAGAACTGCGCCTGCTGGCAAGGTCAATTTTCGTTGTGGACCGCGATGGCATCATTCAGTATATCCAGCATGTTAAGGAGCTCTCCGAAGAGCCGGATTATGATGCGGTCATCGAGGCCGTCAAAAAAATCGGCTAAATGTTGGGATAAAAGCCGCAAAAATACATTTGAAATGATGCTTTTGCCGCTGCAAAGTCACCGTTTATGAGCACCATAATCTAATCGACTATTTGATGTTTCCTCGGTGAAATCCATGAAGAACGGTCATTGCAACCCGTTTAATTTGCTGATATAGTCATCCAAAACCCATTATGTCTCAACAGCATTTGTTCAAGCGGCTTCAACGCCTTTTACCTGGTTATTTCGTTATCAACATGCAAAAGAAAGCGGTAGGCAATGTTGTTTGTGACATTTGCAGCGATTTTAATGTGTCTTTTGTTGTTACTGATACCCATTTCAATCAATTTAACGCTAAGAAAGAAGGGCACATTCGATTTCAATCGGGAAATGGCCAAAAGGCATTATCCAAGCTTATTTCATGGCGATCGAGCGGATAACATTTCGTAGACAATCGTTTTGGATGTAGAATTATTGGAAGCTTTTTGCGGTTTACACTTGTCTCCTTCTTTTATCTTCATCATAAAGCTATGAGCCATCGGAAATCTGAACCCGCCAGTATCGATAATCCTGAATCATGGGTCGATAGTTACGGCGATTTCCTTTATCGTTTTGCACTCTCGAGGGTTAAAGATCCCTCCGTTGCGGAGGATCTGGTTCAAGAGACTTTCCTGGCGGCCCTGCGTGCCCGAGAAAACTTCAAGGGTGAGTCCGCCGGCAGAACCTGGCTGATTGCCATACTTAAGCATAAAATTGTCGATCATATCCGCAAAAAAATTCGGGAACCGTCTACAGATAAGATCGAAGCCCTGACAGACAAGTCTGACCCGGACTTCGACGAGCGCGGGCACTGGCAGATACTGCCAGGCAAGTGGGCGGTGAATCCGGGAAAGCTATATGAACAAAAAGAATTTATAGATGTTCTTTATCATTGTTTGGCGGAACTGCCAGAACGTTTGGCCGATGCGTTTATCAAGCGTGAGATGGATGGCCTCAGTACAGATGATATTTGTAAGGAGCTGGGAATAACTGCGACGAATAGCTGGGTTATGCTATATCGTGCCCGTATGTCTCTGCGGCGCTGCCTCGAAAACAAGTGGCTCAACCCTGGGTCTTAAAGGAGTAAATCTGTGCGCTGGATGTATGACTGCAAGGAAGTTTCTGAAATGATTTCAGAATCCATGGATCGGGCTTTGCCTATTTATCAGCGTGTGCTGATGCGCATGCACCTTCTGATGTGCAAATACTGTGCTAGGTGCAGAGAGCATTTTAAAACGCTCAGGGCTGCCAGTCGTTATGAGGAACTGCACGGAAAAGAACTAGATGATTCCCGTGCACTTTCCAGTGATGGCAAAGAAAGGCTTAAAGAATTTTTAAAGAACCATTTAACCGGTACCCAGTAATATGGCTTGGACCATTAAACTACTTCGATGATCAACTATCGCTTGACAAAAGAAACGGTGCCTGTAAATTGTAAAATTAGGTTCAGGATAAAACTCTAAAATATTAAACCCTTAAAGTCGCCCGCCACCTGCGGGACGGCAAATCGATTCATTGACAAAGGCTTTACAAAGTGGTCGATAAAGTAGATGCCCGTACAATCAAAGATCGAGGCGGAAGGCGCTCACTGCCGGATCGCCGTCAATTTACTTCTTCCGAACATTTCCCCGAGAGGCGCTTTTTGCGCCATCGTCGCAGTGGCTCAGATCGAAGAAGCTTGCAGAGTCTCAAGCTGCGCAAAAAAAGAGAGCGTCGTAAGGCGTTTAGAGAAAAGTATTCTAACTAGAAGCAATCTCAAAAATGCATCTAATCCGCCGAAGGCGGATCCTTGGCCGATATCTGCTATTTTTGAAATTGCTTCTAGATGGCGTTTCTTTGATAGATTTTCGACAATGCAAAGCCCATGGCGTTAACCTCACACGATTAGCGGCATGGGCTTTGTGGTGTGGTGTTATCAGTGTTTCTGTTTGACCCCATCTTGTAGCGATTCGGGCAAATTCCCGTTTCCGCCAATAATCCGTTCAATTTCACTGGTAATGCTTAGACGATGAACCAATTTTTCAAGGGCTTCGGCGGTCTTTTGCAATCGGCTGTTGGTGTGTGTCATCTCCAAAAACCGCTGTTTTTCACGGTAACTGAAACCATCGCAGGCCGCGGCCAGAAAGGATACTGATTTCGTATCCAGCTGATCGCTGAACTCACCATCGGTGTATTGACCGGTCATGGCGTTAATTTGTCTGAGCAGCTGAATACAGGTGTGGGCCATTTTTTGCGCTGATTCTGAATGTTGCTGCGGCTGATCATCAAAGAATTCAACGCTTGCCTCTAAATATGGCTTTTTGTCATACAATTCTTTGATGCTGAAACGGTTCTCACCTCTGGTAATAATGTCTAAACGGCCATCATCATAGCGTTTCAGTATTTTGATGATGCGCGCGGTACACCCCTTGGTTTCGAATTGTTTGCCGCTAAAATACACAATACCAAAAGCCCTATTGCTTGCCAGGCATTCTTTGGTCATCTGCTTATAACGATCCTCAAAAATGTGCAGGGGTAAAGACATCTGGGGCAACAACACCAGGCCCAGCGGGAATATGGGTATAACGGTTTCTGTTTGCATACGCATAAGCTCCAACAATACTTAATAGCACGGCCCCCTCTTCGAACAGTTCAACAGGCAAGCCTTACGTGAAATTGTCAATGATTTAAAGTTAGGGTCTAAGATTCAACAGTCAACATCGAGCCGGGCAAAGTATTTTACTGGCATCGGTAACACATTGAATTTTTTTGGGGGGGTGGTATCAAATGATCGGCAATGTTGCTCAAATGCTGGGCGCTTCCATAAAAAATTAAGGCAGAGCCTCTAAAGGCTCTGCCTTACGTGGGTCAGGGGCACACCTTTTTTGTTAAGGTGTGAGAAGGTCAGGGATATCGCTCTGGTCGTTGCCGCCTTGAATAAGACGCAGTCTTCCGATGGCTGCACTGCGGTTTATTTTGCGGTCAAATTCAATACCAATTCCGTAATCATATAAAACCACCGCATCGAATATTTCTTTGCACCACCTTACTGCTGCATAATAACTATCGGCGGCCAGACTGTGTTGAGCTCTTTCGATGTCGACTCGAACACAGGTGCCAGGCTTAAACACTGCATCGGACTCAAAGTAAATGCCGCCGCGGCTGTAGTTGTACATTCTACCGTATGCATAGGTTCCATTATCGCAATCTTTAATGATCAAAGGGGCCTCATGCTCAAAGCGCTTACTGAATCTTTGGTCTGCGGCAGATGGATGCCCTTTGGATGTTTGCGGGTTGTTGGTGATAAATATTATTTTTTCAATGGCCATAGTATCCCATATATTGTGCTGGTTTGGGTCACTTCTTTTGATGTCTTCGCTATTTTCGAAAAATATCGCGGCGCTCGATGCAGGTCCCGTCCCAGCAGCTGTTTTCGCTTCTGCGACTCGGGATTCTGCGTCTTGCCAGTCCGCTTCTGCGGTCAAAGCCTTTTCTGCGGTCACGGCCGGACCTTCTTTCCACACCCCGATAGGGTTGATGCTTCTGCCGCCTGTCATTGCCTGATCGCGTCCCGCCTCTATCTCTTATTTTTACCTCTCCCCCTTTTATGCCCAATGCTCTTTACCCTCCTTTTTCTATCCGCAGCCGCTAAAATGCGAATCGATAAAATATTTGCGACGCTCAAGGCGTGTTGGTTATCGATTTGGTGCAGCCCGCAGTAGCGTTCGGGTTTTATAAAAGCCTGGTATGCCTCCAACGCCTATCTTTAGATAGCAAGCTTTATGCCAAGGGATATGCAAACGGGAAGGCAGGTATCATGGGAGTTTGGCGTAAGAACGTTTAAAGTTGGTGCTTTTACGTACTAGATCTTATGAAACGGATTCCTGATTTGTGTGAATTTTATTTCACATTTCTTCAAATTGAGAGGCGGTACATAGCGGGTTTGAACGCGGCTTTATAAGGATAATGTCTGATTTTAATTTTTCAGGCAACGGGCTAACCCACCAAAGGCGGACAAGCGGGCAACGGGCTTAACCTGGTGTGATATGACCTATAAGATGGGTGATACCACTAAATCCAGGATAATGCTCCTGAGGTCCATCATAGCTGATATTAAAGGTTTCTTTCCTTCTTAATCTGCCGATGCAGCTGCTCAAAGTCCCTTGGTCCCTGATGTGCGATGCGACGGCTGATGGATATCACATTTGCCGGGCACTGAATGGCACACACGCCACATCCAATGCACCAATCCGGGTCCACCAGGGGTTTGTCATCAACCATTTGGACCGCATCCACCGGGCAAATCTCAGCGCAGGCACCGCAGCCAATACATTCATCGAGTTCGGTTTCACGTATAAAATAGACGGCCATTAACTGGTCGCGCGGTATTTTACGCCGCCGAAGAATACCGACATTCCAACAATAGTGGCCACAGCAATTGCAGGTATGTTTTATCTGCCCCTGGGTATTGTCCACCATATGCACCAGCCCTTCTTTTTCACTGTTTGCCATTATCTGATGGGCTTCATCTTTTGAAATTTCGCGGGCCAGACCTTTATCGATAACAAATTCCGCCATCTCATCATACTTGACGCACACTTCGAGACTATGGGGGCAATCCGTGCGACCCAGAATTTTGGCCGACATACGGCAAGGACAATGGGCGACGGCTATTTTGGTGGCGGCCTCAACGATGGGGCCGATCTGTTCATTCGGCATCACGCCCTGCATCGGTATCTCGATGCTGCTGTTGGCTGGACTGTATTTAAACGATTTGGTGCGGACGCCACCATAAATTTTGTGTGTGGTCGGTACGGTAAAATATTTGAGTACCAGCTTGGCCATTTTTTTGGTCGTCTCATCCTGTATGCCTTTCCAGAAAAATGTCTGGGGCAACCCGTAACCGACTTGCAGCAGTGCATATCCAATGGGGCCGTCAGCGGTGGGTGCCGTATAGAGCATATTGCGTCCGGCCATGGAGTCCAAGGCTTTCGCTACCTCTGGTACGGGAAGATCCGCACGCTCGGCGATCTTTTCCAGACTCACCACCTGCAGCGGCTCCAGGTCATTGGGGATGGCCAGGGCGACCTGGGCTTCTGCCGGGCTAAACATCTCCTTTAGCAAATCAAGGAGCTCTTCGGTGTACGGGTAACCCATAATCAGGCTTTCCAGGTGTTTGGCCAGACGAATGTAGAGATCATCCATGCGGGGGGCTCCTTTTCGCAAATACAGCTATTTTTCCTTTTCTCGGTGGTCAAGATTATTTTCAGAACGCTAACATATAGATTCAGCGCCTGCCACAATGTTACATTTGGCAGGAAATCCAAAGCTTGTCAAGCGAACAGCCAGACCATCGCAACTATTGCTGAACAATAAATTGATTTTTATTATTGAGAGCATGGACCACCAGAAACGTATGCCATTCCGGTTGATCAGTGCTCCAGGCCCCGTCCGGTCGCTGTAAATGAACCAAATATTGAAAGGCACGCTCGAGTTGCGAGTCCACCTGTGGCATCTCAAGATGGGCCAGCGCATTGACCACCTGAAAAAACGGCAAGTGCGGTCCCCAATCGCCCGCTGCCGTCTGTAGACTTTCAAGCCGCTTAACAGCCGCATGCACGGCACTTTCAGTTGCATAAACCGGATGAACCACAAATGCCCTGAACAGATTGTTAAAGCATGCCGGGTCACTCCAAAAAAGCTGATTTTTTTCGGCATCATCATTGAGCGATTGATAAAGCGAAAGGATTTGCGCATGATTTTGGCGGTGGAAGATGCTCGCTAAAAACAAAGTGGCTCCCAGTAAAAAACCATCCCGGCGACCGGCCACAAATGGCAGCTGATCGAGCACTTTGATGTGCACTGATTCTTTGGTTTGACTGGTGTTCGGGTGGAGCTGGCGCTCAGCCTGCTGCAAAAGCCAATCCAGGGCATTGTTTATCTGCAGTGTGGGTTGACGGATGGTTAAATGCAGCCCAAACAGCTGCCGGGTCGTCAGGGTCGCCGAAGCGCCCCACGACCCATTATTGTCTTGGCCTTCTGTCAACTGCGCCGTGGTCATCTCGAAATCGCTCTGCCATCGAAGCGTCTGCTCTTCGTTAAGCCACTTTTGCCGGGCGTATAAACCGGCGGGTGTCGTACTGGCCTTAAAAACATTTAGGGGATTATAGCGAAGCGTCATTTTTTCAATGCCTCTGTGCAACGGTGTTTGCAGAGCAGATCTTTTCTTAATTTCAAAACCGCCAGTTCTTTGGCCTTGGCTTCAACTTCAACAGTCATGCGCAAATCCAACCAATTTTTAGGAAAATCTCTGATGTTGATGTAGTCATGGTGTGGCCGGGGATTATTGGTTTTCCAGCCGCCCAACGGGCTTGAAATATGAAACAGCGGTTCTCGATCCCAGGTTTCCAGCGCTTGCTCGGTGGCCGATTCTACATCCATCCCATCGGGCAGGCAACGGTGATGATGCACGTCATAGACGAATGGAATGCCGGTCTCTTTGCAAAACGGCAATAAATCAGCGGGAGTAAATATGCGATCATCATTTTCCAGTGTTAAACGGGTTTTGACATTTTCTGGCAGTTTTTCAATGCGGCGGGCCAGGCGACGCAGGGTTTGGGGCTTATCGCCGTAAGCTCCTCCGGCATGAATGTTGAGCACATCTGCTTGTATCCAAGAAGCCACTTCTGCCTGGTATGTTAAATCGGCAACAGACCGTTGGGTAACGCCTGAATCCGGCGATGATAGCAAGATAAACTGATCCGGGTGAAAGGTGACACGCAGGTTGTGCTTGCGGCTAAACGCACCACATTTTCGAAACTGCCTTAAGATTTGCTGATAATCGGGCAGCACTTGCAGGTCGTATCGGTGGTCAGGGTGGGTTTTCAGCGGCAAAATTTGACTGTTGACACGAAAGCCGCCGATCCTATTTTGTTGACAAAATTGCAAAGCGTTCATCAGCGCATTTGCATTGTGCAGGCATATTTCTGACAGATATGCTTTTTGTTGCTGACGGGATTTTGTTGCCAGGTATTTGGCGGTTGTCCGTCTGAATTTAATGGGTGCTTCACGAAAAAGACAGCACAATCCCAAACGCAGCATGCGCGGTTTCCTTTTTAAAGTGTTGTAAATTTAATTTAACAAGGAGGCGACAAAACCGGCTATCTGATCGGCCCCGTTGGGCTTTTTATTTCGGGCGCGCGGTATCCGTAGAAGCTCCGCCAGATCCTTGGTAAAGGCACCATTCTGAAAATCAGATTCTTTGATAGGCATACCGCCTAAATGGTTTTCGATAAAACCAACCAGGGATTTCATTTCACGGTTTTCAGGCCGGGCAACGTATCCGAACGGAACCCCTGTCTGATATATTTCCGCGATGGTGCTGTAACCGACCTTGCCAACCACCGCATCAACCGCATTGATCAAATCAGGGTGAAAATAATCTGAATTTTCCGGCAGCAGAACCAGATTTTTTTTTATGATCTCTGTAGCGGCCGCACCGGGCACAATAAATTGGATGTCGGGCGCCGATGATAGCTTGTCGATAAAACCATAGTCTTTGGTCACTCCTCCGGCGGTGATCATGACGACCCTGTCGTTTGGTGATATTCCCAGCTTGCGGCGGATGCTGACGCCAGACATCTGAATTTTTCGACTGACCGGAGCGGCCTCCAATTGGGCTGCAGCGACATTGCAGACGGGCTGGGTTTGAATATGGACATCGGCTTCAGCAAAAATGGATTTCAAATATCGATTAAATTCATTTAGCCCTTTATCGTCATATCCCTGATAGAGCCAGTCCCAGGTAAAATTTTCAACCAGGATCGAGGGCACCCCCGCCTTTTGGGCCACCCGGATGCCCATGGCCGCGATATCACAGATCACCACGGCGCAATTTAGCCGGCGCAGCTGTTTGGCCAGAGTCTTGATCTGGACCGGGTCAAAAGGCATGAGCTGTCTCAATTGTTGAACGGTAGCCGGCAAATCAGCCTGAAAGGGTGTTTTCTGAATCAGGCCAATATCCGCCAGCAGATCATGATAGGTGAATGCAAAAGAATTGCTTTGCGCAAAAAACCATGGTGGCACGGTGGTAAAAATATCAAACTGAATTGAAGGCGCGATGGCCGTCAACGCCTCCATGATAGCGGCTGCGCGTGCGGCATGTCCGAAACCGTGCGGTGTTATGAAAACAGCTATGCGTTTGGCAGGACCTGCCCGCCGAGATCGAACCGTCATAAGTGTGTCGGCAGTAAGATAGACGGGATGGGGGTCTTATCCGTTTCGAATGATATTGAGAAAAGCGGTGGACCTGGTAAAAGATTTGTTTTCGCAGGCACCGGCAAACCTTACTTGATCACAAAATGAGCGCGCCTGTTTTTGGCCCAAGCGTCTTCTGTTGAACCTGCAGCAATCGGCTGCTCTTCGCCATAACTGATTGTGGTTAAGCGCGAGTCTTCAATGCCCAGGTCTGTCAGGAAGGCCTTGGAGCTGTATGCGCGCCTGTCGCCCAATGCCAGGTTATATTCATTGGTACCGCGTTCATCGCAGTGGCCTTCGATGATTACCCGCGCACTCGGGTTGTCTCTGAGCCATTCCGCTTTTTCACGCAAAATTTCCTGAGCTTCCGCTGTTAAGCTGGCGCTGTCAAATTCAAAAAGAACGTCCTCGTTTTCGAATCTTTCCCTCGCGGTTTGGATTCTTTCGCCTTCGGCACGGAAGGCCTCTTCTTTAAGGGCCTCTTCTTTTATGGCCGCCTGACGCTCCTGTTCCCGTCTTCTAGCCTCCTCTTCTGCTTGCCTGCGGGCTTCTTCCTCAGACATCGTGGGTTCAGTTTTTAATTCTTTTTTAGCACACGAAGGCGCTAAAAAGGCCACGAAAATGACCAGCAAGAAGACCAGAAGTGCCCACCTTTTGTGATTCATTCTTTCCTCCTTTTATAAAGGGTTCACGGCATAACGGGACTTTTTTTACAACCCATACATATCTCAAAGCGGTCGAATTGTCAAAATAAGCCCATTGGCATTCGTATGTCTCAGCGGCTGGTTGGACGATCCACATCATGATGCCAGGCAGGGCGAACAGAAGGCGAAGGCACAAAAAAATGGCGACTCATGGGGATATGAGTCGCCAGATGAGGAGGACATAGAGGTATGCATTAGAAGCATAGATCTGTGGGGTAGGTTATTTATAGACTACTACATTGTGGCATGTCAAGCTTTTTTTTCATTTTTTTATGGTACCGGATTGCGGCAAAATAAGGCAAAAAGCTTTACTATTCGCAGTTTATAGCTTTGAGCTTGCTAAATATTGAAATATACTCCCTAAATTTGACGAAATGGTGTATATTCGCAGGCAACTATCGATCGATTTAACTTGAGAATCGCAGCAAGAAGCGCTTTAATCCATGGTGGCAACTTATTGCTGATGTGATCCAATTTGGCCCGCATGACACGGCTTGCAGCTAGATCCTGTTTGGGTGCCAGGATGATTATTAGACAGTGCCTCCTTAGTGATTATCTTTATATTTAAAAATGAAAACACTTCATAAAGAAAGAACACCGCTTTACGTATCTGACGCCAAGACCTGTGCGCGCCAGATGGTTAGGGAATCGCTGGAACAAATCCTGGCGGGCACCTATGAAATCCCTTCTTACGATGAAATGATCTCGGTTTTAGACCGTGACTTTGAACATTCTTTCGATGAGTTTATGACCCGTCGCAAAATTATGAAATCCCATCTCACTTGGAGTAAAGAGCAGGTTGATGATGAAGTCGAACGGCAAAAGAGACGCTATGAAAATGAGCTGCGCGTCAATTTGAGAGTCGCTGCCTTGAACACCATCGAAGAAATCGAAAATCTGGTCAAAAGCCTAAACGAAGCCATTACCAAGTGGAAAATCGAAAATCTCTAAGCGCTTAATCTTTTAAAATCCCGTCTTTGTTATTAATCCAGCCCGCTTTACGACCCATCAATTTTTTCAGAATGATTTTTCTGTCGGCCCTGGAAATTGTTAAATTTTAATGTGTTTGCTAACAAAATTCTAACAATAACTATTATTATTTTCCAGGTCCAGAAATTAGGTAAAAACCGAAAATAGTTCTGGACATCTTTAGCATTCTTGAATTTTTGATCGTTTATCCTGCCTGTTCAAATGTTGGGGCATAGATCAGGGGATCTTACCAAATACCGGACACCGAAGTGATCATTTTCCAGAGGAGGAACATGATGATCTACAGCATTTGCATTTATCAATAGAATTCATATACTCTAGTTGAATAAACGATATAATTCGCAGATGGAGAAATATGGAAATAGAACGGAAATTTTTAGTCACAGAACTTCCGCCCGAATTGGATTCGGTTGTTGGGATCTCGATTCGACAAGGGTATGTTGCAATTGAAGACAGCGACTTTGAGTTGCGGTTCCGGCAGAAAGACGGTTCTTTTTATCAAACCATCAAACAGGGCTCCGGTCTGGTTCGGCAGGAATATGAAATTGAGTTGACACGCGACCAATTTAAATCGTTGTGGCCACTGACTGAAAGCCGCCGAATCCAGAAGGTTCGGTATAAATTGCCCCTCGGTGATCTCATCTGTGAGGTCGATATCTTTGGCGAACCGTTAAAAGGACTGCAGTTGGTTGAAGTTGAATTTGATAGCGTTGAACAAAGCAATACCTTCATGCCGCCAGATTGGTTTGGAAATGAGGTGACCGAAGACAGGCACTATAAAAATCGGCAACTGGCGCTTCACGGTTTGCCGAAAGCAACCAAAGCATGAGCAACGTGTCAGGCCGTTTTTGATTACATCGCTGCATGAATCATCATTCCGCCGAAGGCGGATGTAAACGCATGCCTAAAATTTTCCGCTTTTCACGCCGCCTTCGCAGGACATTGACATGAGCATTGAAGCTGTTGATCCATCCATGCATTATCCCCAATCCGGTGTCATCCCGTTTCGATTGACAAACGGAGAGATTGAGATTTTGCTGATTACCACCAACAGCCGCAAGCACTGGACCATACCCAAGGGCCTCATTGAAGATGGGATGTCAGCGGCGGAATCGGCTGTTCAGGAAGCTTACGAGGAAGCTGGCATTGAGGGTGAGCTGCATGGAATCAGTGTGGGTCGCTATCAATATCATAAATGGGGGGGAACCTGCGAGGTGGAAGTTTTTCTAATGGCGGTCACCCACTTATTGGACCACTGGCCGGAAGAATATTTTCGCGAAAGGGTGTGGCGCAGCATCGATGATGCCCGTGCAACGGTCAAACACAAGGGCCTTGGCGATATTTTAGGTGAGATGGAATTTGTCATACCGAAAATCAGCTCCCACCCCGCCAACGGCCAAAGCAGTGCGCCAGAATGAAATGTTTTAACAGCAGGCCCATCGGTTGACACATCAGTTACCGTTGATCATCCTGCTGTGAATGGCGCTTGCCCATCAAGCCTCAATATACATCAGGAACAAAGCTGTGCTGGGCAATAGAGGCCTGATCGTCGTACTTTCCTTTATTGCTGCGTTTGCCGAGATCAACCTTCTTGCGGGATAATTTCTTGTACGGAATCAGGCTCAGCAAATGCGTAATGCAGTTGAGCCGGGCACGTCTTTTGTTATCTGCGCGCACGATATGCCACGGTGCCCAGCCTGTGTCTGTGGCGGCCAGCATATTGTCACGCGCACGCGAATAATCATACCAGCGCTTGAATGACTCCACATCCATGGGGCTGAGCTTCCAAACCTTTCGTGGATCTTCGATACGGGCGCGGAAACGGCGCTCCTGCTCCTCTTTGCTGATGTCAAACCAGTATTTGATCAGCTGAATGCCGGATTCAACCATCCAGCGTTCAAAGATCGGTGCCTTCTCTAGAAAATCTTCATACTCATCTTTGGTGCAAAAATTCATGACACGCTCGACACCGGCGCGGTTATACCAGCTGCGGTCAAACAGCACGATTTCGCCGGCGGCTGGAAAACGGCTGATATAGCGCTGGACATACATCTGGGTTTTCTCGCGATCGGTGGGGGCTGGCAGGGCCTCCACCCGGAACACGCGGGGGCTGACTCTTTCAGTAATCCGTTTGATCACGCCCCCTTTGCCGGCAGCGTCGCGCCCCTCAAAGACGACAATGATCTTAAGCCCCTTCTCTTTGACGTACAATTGCAGCTTGACCAGCTCGGCATGCAGCTTGGCAAGTTCCTTTTCATACGCCTTCCTTGAAAGCTTGCCTTCAGACTTATCAGGCTTATTTTTCGGCTTATTTTTGGATTTGGATTTTTTCTTGGCCATGCTTCTCCCCCCTTCTAAATCGTAAGCGTGCGTATGCAGCTCAGAGGTCACACCAGTGATTTGCCAAATTTTTTACGCTGTTCTTTCATCAGTTTAAATTCTTTGTCACCGGGGATAACAATCTTTGGATCCGGGCTAAAATTCAGCTTTCGTTTCCTGCCTCTGTAGCGCACCGCATTGAGAATAACCTTCATGGATTCGCGTCGGGCAAGATGCTTATCATCGGATCGAATAACATGCCAGGGCGACTCTTTAGTATGTGTCCTTTTTAAAAGCATGAATTTTTTTTCTGTAAATTCATCCCACAGTTCCTGGGCCTGCAAGTCCACTTCCGACAGCTTCCATTGTCTTAAGGGATCATTTTTGCGACGCTCAAAGCGTCGCGCTTGCTCTTCTTTGCTGACTGAAAAATAAAGTTTTACCAGTATGGTTCGGCCTTCATCTTCTAAAAAATTTTGTTCGTAGGTGTTCACTTTTTTTAAAAAACGCTTATATTGCTTATCCGTGCAAAACCCCATCACCGGCTCAACCAGGGCGCGATTGTACCAGCTTCTGTCAAACAATACGACTTCTCCGGCATGCGGGAAATGCTCGATATAGCGTTTGATATGCAATTCTGTTTTTTGATATTCATTGGGTTTACCCAGCGCCACCGCATGATATCTTTTCTCATTCATGTAGCGGGTCACGCGGCGAATGGTGCCGCCTTTGCCGGAGGCATCCCGGCCATCAAAAAGGATCACCATTTTCTTTCCGGTTCTCTCCAGATGGCGCTGCATTTTGATCAATTCCGCCTGGTAGGGTTTTAACTCCTCTGCGTTATAATATTTTACCAATACGGCCTCGAGAATTTCATTTTTTTCTTTTTTTTTGAGAACTTTCAAGATTTTCCGAAGTCGTTTGTCAATTGTCGCTGAGCAGGCATCCAATTCAATCTCTTTCACTATCTCCTTGATCTGAGTTTTAGAATCCGTCATTTTATGCCCTGAACCTTTTTGCTTGCTTTGCATGGCTTATTTGTCTCCCATATCAGCACCCAAATCAGATGTATTGTTTAGGCTTTGAATTGCTTATTTCACTTCTAGGTTGATGCCTTGGCAGAGAACTGCTGCATCACTATCAGGTTGCGATGCTTTATACCGATTGTAGAGAATGCGAACGATACCATCGGCCAGACCGACCTGAGGAACATAGATGACGTCGATTCCGGCCCACTTCATAATTTTAAGGTAGATATCCAAGGCCGGAATGATGACGTCGGCGCGATCCGGCCGCAAAGCCAACTCCTTAATGCGTTCCTTAACCGTAAAATGTTTCAGAAAGCGGCGGACTTTCATCATTTTTTTGATTGTCAGCGGTCTGCCGTTTTTACAGTTTGCCAGACGAAATACCTTGTTAATATTTCCGCCGCTGCCGATTGCCGCCATGGTTGTGAAGGGTGCAGAGTAGTTTTTGAGCCATTGTTTCATCTTTTTCCAATAGGCCTTTGACACCAGACCCTCCATAAGCCGTATGGTTCCGATGTTAAATGACCTGGAAGCAATGTTCCGCCCCCGGGAAAATAGGGTAATATCGGTGCTGCCGCCGCCGATGTCCACGTATAAATAAGCATCGTTTTGACCGAACAGATCGGCGCTTTTATTCTCAAAAATAAACTCGGCCTCTCTTTTGCCGTCGATAATATCAATTTTAATGTTCGCCTCGGCCAAAATTCGATTGCAGATCTCTGGCCCGTTTTCAGCCTCACGCATTGCCGAGGTGGCGCAAGCCATATAATCCAGCGGCTCAAAGGCTTCCATCAGGTGTTTGAATCCGATCATGCTCTTGACAAGCTCTGCGACCTTGCGTTCTGAGATGAGTTTTTGGGTAAAGGCATCATCACCCAGGCGAATGGGCATACGAATAAGTGACATTTTTCTGAAGGTCGCTGTATACCCTTCTTCGAAAACACCGGACAACAGGAGTCGCACGCCATTTGAGCCAATATCAATTGCCGCGAACTTTAATATCGATTCCATTATGTATATGCTCTATATGAAGATTTAATGGAGTTAATGAAGGGTCGCCTTGCCTTTGATGCATCCTAAGCAAACCTTCTCCCGGCAGGAATTTATCAATCGATTTCCTTAGATATATTGAAACAGCTTTACCAGAAAGTCAAACCCTGTACAGCTTCTTTTTTTCATCAAAAGACTTACAGTATGTCGGTTAATCTTTTATTATCCCCTCGAACACAACCGTTGCAGGCTCTAAATGGTTTAAAATTAGGATGTTATCAGCGTGCTCTGTTTATTCAGGTTGACATTGCCTTGCAATGTCATCTATAAGAAATAGATTCGGGGGAAATAATTAATTCAATGAATTGCGGCAATTCTGTATTGGATTCACAATCCGTTTTTCCGTCTCGCCATCTCATCCAGTGCGCATTACTGCCAACTCGATCTGTTCTGCCTTGTTAAATCATAGTCTATGCGCACCGGCAACCTTAGCGGGAGGTATGAAAGCCAACATCATGAGCCCTCAAGTACAGCAACAAAAAGATCCCATACAGGCTAAAGACGATCGGGTGCAAGAAATTGCAACTGACAAGAGTGGTGTTAAAGAAAAAGACAAGGCGAGTTCAAAAAAGCCCGAGAAAATCGACATCGACTCCCCGAGTGCCCTGATCAACCGTGAGTTAAGCTGGTTGAGTTTTGCCCGCCGGGTGCTTGCACTGACTGAAGATCCGAATGTGCCATTACTTGAGCGTGTCAAATTCGCCGGCATTATGGGTATGCTGTATGATGAGTTTGCAATGAAGCGCATGGGGGGACTTAAACGCAAGATAGAGAAAAGAAAACACAAAAAGAAAACCAAACGCTCCCCCGACGGTCTTACTGCCCAAGAGGAACTGCAGGCGTGCCGGGAAGAATTGGTTAAACAGGCGTGTCTGGTTTCCCGTCTGGTGACCGATAAGATTCGACCCGATTTGGCCACAGCCGGCATCCCCATTCTGGAATATTCCGAGTTAAGTGACAAACAGCAAAAAAAGATGCAGCGCTATTTCCTTGAATCGGTGGAGCCTATTTTGACACCGCTGGCTGTGGATGTGTCTCACCCTTTTCCTTTTATCAGCACCCTAGGGCTCAACCTTGCAGTAGAGGTTAAGGAAACCAAAAAAAAACGCAATCGCTTTGTGCGCATCAAAGTGCCGGCCAACCGCCCGCGCTGGGTACCGTTGCCTGATGCACCCGGATTTGTACCTTTAGAGCAGGTGATTGCCGCCAGTCTGACACTGCTTTTTCCCAAAGCCGCCGATCTTAAGTGTTATTATTTCCGTGTCACCCGGGCCGCTAAGGATGACCCATGGGAAGGGAATATTCTGGAGGACCCTGACGCGGATTTGGCTCCGGGACAGCTGATCGGCATGGTCACAAAAGAACTCACCGCCCGCAAATTTGCCGGTGTAACACGCCTAGAGGTGAGTGCCGATATGCCCAAAAAAATGCAACGCTGGCTTTGTGAGCAACTCGAAGCGGAACCCGATGAACTGGAAACTGTAGAGGGTTTGATGAGTCTGGCCGATTTGATGAAGTTTCAAGTGGAGGGATATCCGGAGCTGCGCGATCGGCCCCATCATCCGATCACCCACCCGCGTTTGCGGCACATCGATTTTAGCCAATCGGCAGACATATTTACCGAGATTTGCAAAGGGGATATTTTGCTGCACCACCCCTATCACAGCTTTGATAGCTCCATCTTACATTTTTTAAGAAGTGCGGCAGTTGATCCGCAAGTGTTGGCCATCAAGCTAACAATCTATCGCACCAGCAGTGATTCGCCCATCATTCAGGCGCTGATGGAAGCCGCACAGCAGGGCAAGCAGGTCGCGGTATTGGTGGAGATCACTGCCCGTTTCGATGAAGCCCCCAACATTGCCTGGGGTAGTCAACTGGAGCGGGAGGGCGCGCACGTGGCCTATGGCGTGGAACGGCTTAAAACCCACGTCAAATTGGCTCTGGTCGTCCGCGAAGAGCAGGACGGTATTCGCCGCTATGTCCACGTGGGAACCGGCAACTACCATACCGTTACGGCCCGTATTTATGAAGACATGGGCATTCTGAGCTGTGACCCGGAGCTGGGCGCCAATGTCGCAGCCCTTTTCAATGAGTTGACCAGTGCCATGCCGTCTCAGGATTATGGCAAACTGATGGTGGCGCCCTATAATTTGCGTGAAAGGTTTACTGAGCTGATTCAACGTGAAGCACAGAACAGCCTTGCCGGGCTCCCTTCAGGTATCTGGGCAAAAATGAATCAGCTCCAGGACGCACGTTTGATTCGCGAGCTTTATCGTGCCGGGCAGGCCGGCGTGCCGATTTCCCTCAACATTCGCGGTTTGTGCTGTCTGCGTGCGGGTGTCTCCGGATTATCGGAAAACATACGGGTTTTCAGTACTCTGGGCCGCTTTTTAGAACACTCACGGGTCTATCGCTTTGAGAATGCCGGTGATCCTGAATTTTTCATCGGCTCGGCCGACTGGATGCAGCGCAATTTAGATCGCCGCGTGGAAACCATCGTGCCGGTTACCGACCCGGAGCTCAAACTGGAGTTAGAGCAGACTCTGCAGGTTTACGAAAGCGATAACAGCTCTGCCTGGGATATGCAGCCGGATGACAGTTATGTAAAACGGCGCCCGCATAAAAACCAGAGGCCCCACGCCGCTCAAGAAGTCTTTATCGATCTCATTGGTAAAAAAACAGGTATTTAAAAAATCCGATCATGATCAAAAACCTGAAATTCCATTTGCCGGACGACCATGATGAAAAACAATTGATGCGTCAGCTGGCCGATCCGTATCCCATTCAGCCAATACCCACAGCAACTGAAAAGTTTGCGATATACGATACGTTTGACTGGCGCTTGTTTAAAAAGTCCCTTGTTTTGTACTCATCCGGCAACCGGTTTTATTTGCGCAAACTGTCAAAAAGCGGCATCCTGGAAAGCGTCGATTTCAGCCGGCCGCCGGTGTTTATTTGGGATTTTCCCGACGGTGAATTAAAACAAATGCTGGCGCCGATCATCAAAATGCGCGCCCTGTTGAAGCTTTTTGATGCTGCTTGCCGATCAACCTCCTATCGAATCCTGGGCCCGGCTGAAAAAACAGTGGCCTACCTGGTGTTCGAAGAATTTCGCCGCCCGCGAAAAAGAAGTGGAGCGGCCTTAGCCCAGCATTTGTTGTTGAGACCCGTCAAGGGATATCCCAAGTATGCGCGTCATCTGGCCAAAAACCTGAAAAAAGCCGGCCTAACCAGCGGCAGCGAAAAGGAATTTTATTTTAATGCGCTGGCATCCGTTAACCGAAAACCGGGCAGCTACTCTGCCAAAGTTAACGTTGAACTTGATCCGGCGATGCGCTCGGATGAGGCCACTAAAGAGGTATTGCGCTTTTTGTTGGCTGTTATGCGCGCCAATGAGGCCATTTTTGCAAAAGATTTGGACACCGAAGTTCTGCATGATTTCAGGGTGGCAATTCGCCGAACGCGCTCGGCCCTGGCTCAGGTCAAAGGCGTGTTTCCCGCAAGAACCACCAATCGATTTAAGAAAGGCTTTGCTTATGTGGGGAAACTCTCCAACGTTTTAAGGGACCTTGACGTCTATCTGCTGGCTCGGGATGATTATAAGGCAATGCTTTCTGCTGAATTGCGTGATGACATCGATCCGCTGTTCAGCTATTTGCATAAAAAGCGGGAAAGCGCATTTCAGCATGTCCTGCGGGGCCTGAAGACCCAAAAATATGCCAGGATTATGAATGACTGGGAGGCATTTTTAAAGCAGCCATCGCCGGATAAGCCGACGGCTCCAAATGCAAAAATTGCGGTCATTGACTTGGCGCGTCGCAGAATTTTTAAAAAATACAAGGGGATTGTTAAAGCGGGTAATCAGATCCTGGCCAACACCGAAGATGAGCTGCTGCATGCCCTCAGAATTGAGTGTAAGAAATTGCGCTACCTGTTGGAATTCTTCGCCGGTCTGTTCCAGCGCAGGAAGATGAATGCCCTGATCGGTCAACTCAAAAAATTACAGGACAATCTCGGTGATTTCAACGATCTATGTGTTCAGCAGGACTATTTGCTGAATATCAGCGCGGAGATGCCGGACGGTCAACAAGAAGTCAAAAAGACGCTGGTCGCCATCGGCAGCCTGATTCAATCACTGAGCCACAGAAAACAGGCTGTTAAAGAAGCATTTGCCACGACCTTCAAGGACTTTGCAGCGCCTGCAAATCAGAAGCTGTTTAAAGAACTTTTCAGCCCCAAATCCAGAAAGAACACTTCATGACAACCTTGGCAATTTTCAGCAATAAAGGTGGGGTGGGCAAAACCGCCACAGCCGTAAACTTGTCTTACCTGGCTGCCCAAACGGGGGCCAAAACCTTGATATGCGATTTAGATCCACAGGGCTCAGCTTCCTATTACTTCCGGGTAAAGCCCAAGCTCAAGTCCGGCCCCAAAGGTTATGTCAAAGGCGCCAAAGGAGTTTATAAAAGCGTTAAAGGCACCGATTTTGAAAACCTGGATATTCTCCCGGCGGATTTTTCACTCCGCAAGTTAGACGTGTTGTACAATAAATTCGGCAACTCTAAAAAACGCCTTAAAATAATGCTTTACCCGTTTGCGTGCGAATATAAGTACATCCTCCTGGATTGTCCGGTGACCATCGGCATTTTAGCTGAAAACATTCTCAACGCTGCTGACCACGTCCTTGTGCCCATGATTCCCACGACACTTTCGGTGCGAACCTACCGCCAATTGCTGGCGTTCGCCAATAAGAAACGATATGACACCAGCAAAATGTACCCTTTTTTTTCAATGGTCGATCGGCACAAAAAAATGCACCGTGAATTGATGCTCAGCGTGTCAAGGGGTTTTAAAGGCGTTTTGCAAAGCTTTGTGCCTTATTTGGCGCAAGTGGAAAAAATGGGGATTCACCGGGCGCCGGTGTCGGCCTTTGCACCCAAATCAGTGGCTTCAAAGTCATACCAAAATTTATGGGACAAAGTTGAGAGCACCATCTTCGCTGCGCGTTAGTGGCTGCGCTTACCGTCCTGGGACCCGTTCCCTTTTTTGATGAAATAAATCAAAGAATTTTCATTTACAAGTGATGGGATCGTAATTAGATTTTTTGATAATTCAAGAAAATCAATCCAATTAAAATGACCGTTACCTATCTTGGACTGTCTTAAAAATTAGGAGTTAAACAATGGGTAAAAAGGCAAAAAAGCTGTGTTCTTGGAAGAAGAAAGATGTTTCCGCAGATTTTGGAAAATTCAAAGGTATTGTCAGAAAACCGAAATACGCATGTAAAAAATGCGGCTGGGTTTCGAATAAAAAAACCTACCTGCATAAACCAACTGCATTGAAGTATTAAACGAATAGCACCATGTCATATCAGGCAACTTCATGCGCTAAACAGATACGGCATATGACGTTTACCTGCAAATGGTAGGAATAGATGAAAACGCTTTACCTGGCCCGGCACGCCAAATCAAGCTGGAAATATCCAAAACTGGATGATTTTGAAAGACCCTTGAACAAACGCGGTCGCAAAAATGTGCCACTGATGGGCATTGTTCTGGCCAAGCTAAAGGTGGCACCGGACCTGATCATATCCAGCCCGGCCAACCGGGCCGCCATGACCGCCCGGGTTCTTGCGGCAGCCATAGATTACCCGCTTGAAAACATCCAGTACAGCGAGGCGATTTATGAGTTCAGTGAATTTGCGCTGATCGAGGTGATCCAGCAAATCGACGATGAACTGAAAGCCGTTATGCTTTTCGGCCACAACCCGGGCATCACCGGGCTGGCCAATTATGTCGGTGATCAGTCGATCAGCAACATCCCCACCTGTGGCGTCTTCTGTGCGGAGCTCAACATATCATCCTGGGCTGACATAAGCGAGCAATGCGGCAAAATGATCTTCTTTGAATTTCCAAAAAAGCATGTCATCTGATCAATTCCTCTAAGCCGTCAGTCAGCAAACCACCTACTGCAAATAGCAGCGCTCCACTTACGACGCACTGCTTTTGTTAGTGGTCTTTGTTGTCAACGGTTAACAGCATCCCTATGCCAGGGGTATAGGCGCCATAAAGGCGCAGGCCGATTAAGTTAAGGATTTCGTTTCGTCACGGGCTGCATCGGCGTCGGTATCCAATTATTCAATTCCAATTTAGTTCATTGTCAAATTTTTGACCTACCCAGCGCGCTCACCGGGAAATTCTTCCCCCACCTAATTTTATATGCGTCTGATATTATGGTGACTAATTTTTTTAAAGCGTGGCATAAGCTTTGCTTTTCGAATCCAGCGGTGCGCTGATAAAAAAGCACGTATTCATTTTATCATTGCGAGCACCGCCGCGGGGAACGCTTACTTTTCAATTAACCTGAAATTAGGACACCTTGTATGGCATTTGAACAGGACGCCAATGGCCGAACCACCGGCCAACCGTTAAGTGCATTTGACAACAGTTCGGGAAAATTGACGACCGAAAAAAGCCGTCATCGAAAGCTGACGCTTCCGATAGCAAAAAGAAAAAAAGACAATTTTTGCTATTGGCGGATCTAAAGGCGGGGTCGGTAAATCTGCCATTGCGGCCAACCTGGCTGTTGGCCTTTCCCTTTTGGGCCGGAAGGTGGTGCTGGCAGATCTCGACTTAGGGGCGCGGATGTGCATCTGTATGTGGGCGTCAAATCACTGCTAAAACCTTGAATGACTTTTTAGACAAAAAAGTCTCCTCTATAAAGGAAATTTTGACCCCCACGCCTTTTGACGGTTTGTCATTGATTGGCGGCGACTCCTCCAAACTGGGCAGTGAAAACCTCCCTTATCACCAAAAACAAAAGATTTTGCGACACCTGCGAGATTTGGATGGTGACTTTCTGATTCTCGATCTGGGGGGCAATTCATCCTATAATGTGCTGGATTTTTTTCTTTTTGCCGATCACAAGATCGTGGTCAGCGGATCTGAGCCGGCGTCAATTTTGGACAGCTACAGTTTTGTAAAAGTGACTTTCTATCGCTTTTTGGAGCGGTTTTTTTCAGAATACAAATCGCTCAAAGAACTGAGCCTGCAAATTAAAGATGGCTCGCTGGAAGATGCGAAAAATTTTTCACTGGATACTATTTATGAACGAGTCCGCCAGAGAGATTCAAGGGCCTACATGGAATTAAAGCAGCGCTATGAACAATTCGGCGTCTCGTTGGTGGTCAACATGGCCGACAATCGCAAGGATTTTACTATTGCCAAGTCGATGCAGCAGCTTTTGAAAGAAAAATGCTTTCTGAATGTCGGTGTTTTGGGAACGATTCCATATGATAAACTTGTCCGCAAAGCAGCCCGCAGCTTTACGCCAATTATCGTTGACAATCCGCGATCCAAGCCCAGCAAGGTCATTCATCAGATGCTGGCAGCCATTCTGTTGGACCGCGAAAACGGCGCCAATGGTGCTGAGCTCCAGCAAAAAGCTAAATGGATCCGAAGTGAGGCTAAAGATCGAATCTGCCCAGACGAAATGACTCTGGATGGGTTAACGGTTCGCCAGACCAACGCTATATATGACCAGTCACCGAAACTGCGTCAAAGTTTTCGGAGGATTTTAGATATCATGACGACCGAAGTACCATATATAAGATAAGGAGAGCCCATGCTAAAAAAAGACAGAAAAATTAAAAACGACCGTTCGTCTGATGCCGATAAATTTCTCGACTTAAAAAGCTTCACAAAGGATTCAAGCCAGATGAAAAGAAATGAAAAATCAATTATCAGTGAAAATATTGCTATTGAGGGCGACATTCGTGGTTACGGCAATCTGGTGATTGAGGTTTCGGTGAAGGGCAACATCGAGCTGGAAGATTAAAATTTTGCCACTGGCCCCACCGGAAGCGTTGAAGGTAAGATCCACGCCAGGATACCAGCATCAGTGGTCAAATGGTTGGCAATGTATTGGCCCAAAGAAATGTTGACATCAGCCACAGTGCCAATTTTCAGGGCGAGATTCATGCCAGCGGCATCGCAGTGGAGAATGGCGCGGATTTTAACGGCACGGTGGAACTCAGCCGGGGAAGCCATAAGAAAGCCGCAGCCAAGATGAGCAAATCTGAACCACAGTAGCAGCCCGCACCCCGCTCCAACCAAGCCGGTTAAAAATGCCGACAAGTGATGATGACAAATTCATCACCGCAAGCCGTCGTTTTGAAAATACACAAGGGTTCATTCGATTAGAATGACCCCTTGTGATATTTAAGGGCCCCCGTTAAAGTGATTTTCCGGTGCTTCCTGTTAAGTGACGCCAACCACAGCAGCACTTCCGGCAGCAATGCCTATTTCGCAATTTTGGCGGAACCCAATGATTTGTTAGATTTGCGGGATGACTCTAGCGCTTCTGCGGATTCATCTGCAATGGTTGACAGCTTCGGCTCTGCTTGCGAGAGGCTATCATCTTTGGGTTTGATGGTGCAATTGCCTTCAAAAATAACTCCTTCATGAATGACGACGACAGGCGCGGTGAGATCTCCGTACATGCGCGCCGGGGGGTTGAGTTCGATGCGCTCTGTGGCGCGAACCGTCCCATTTACTTCACCGTTAACAGTGGCGGTTCGAACAAAAATATCGGCATGAATCACGGCATCTTCGCCGATAACAACCGATCCGGCACGGCTTTCAATTCCGCCTTTGACGTGACCGTTCATAAACAGCGTTCCTTCAAATACAAGGTTTCCTTCCAGAACCGCCTGCGGTCCCAGCATTTGAATATCCTTGTCCAATTTTTTCATATGTTTTTTCCTCTCTTTGCGATCAACCCTAAGCTGCTAATTTTTTTGGGAGAGAATAGCTGCAAAACGTGCCAGCGGTTGTTTGAATTTGACCTTTGGGTTGTAGACTGTCTCTGGGTAAAAAAATCGTGTGGACATGTGCTGTATGCTCTGGGCGGCCTTTACACGGGGAGCGGTAAGAAGTAGAGGCTTCTTTTTTATCTCTGCCGTTCGCACTGCGGTTCTCTCATATGGGATAGCCCCCAGATACTCGGGTTTGATGCGAAACCTGCCTTCATGTGAATTGAGCTTCTTATCGGCTGATTTTGTGAGGGTATCAAAAAGCTTGAATCCCTGGCGCAGATGACTGACCTGATTGATCAGCAGGATCGGCGCAAATATCCACTGGGGCCTGTAATTGGAATGCTTGGACTCCAGTCTTTCTTCGATCTCAATAAACCGGGAAAATGCGGCCTTTGTGCAGGCGTAACCACTGATGAAGTCCTGGGGCGTGGTGACAATAATCGTGTGATCAGCCGCCAATGCGAAATCCATCACCATGCGGGATATGCCGGCGCCCAGGTCAAAGATCGCAAATTCATATCGTTGACTGATTTTTTTAAAGTGGTTGATAAATTTTATCTTCTGGACATAGTACAAATTCGCCAGTTTAAATTCTCCGTAGGAACTGGCGATCAGGTCAAAACCGTATGCTGTACGAAAAAGAAGTTCATCCAGTTTTTTATTTTTTTCCAGAAAATCGATCAGGTGGCTTTTGGGAAACAGTCCCAGTTTGTTTGAGACATCTGCATTGCCCAGATCCGCATCAATTAGCAGCACCCTGGCGCCTTTTTTAGCCAGGCTGTAGGCCAGGTTGATGGAAATATGGGTTTTGCCGACCCCCCCCTTGTTTGAGATCACTGAGATGGTGGTTGCGGCGCTTGCATCTTTTTGGCTTTTTGCAGAAATCGGTTTTTGAACTGTCTTTGCGGGGCGATTTTTCACAGATAGCGCTGCAGCGTATCCGTTGCCATAATACTTTTTTAGTGCGATCGAGAGGGAATTTTTAGGCGCCACCGCCGGACGAATCTTAAACCCGGTGAGCAATTCCAGGCTTTTAACGGCGACGGGTTCCTCCGGTGTCATCATGGCGACCAGCAGGACATTATCCACCACGCGGATGGGCAAGGCCTGTCGTTTGACGGCCATTTCCGGTTCAAGAAGGCTAAGCGCAGACGGTTCGATGGCAGCCCGCAGCGGATCGACAAAAGGTATTTTTAAGATTTGCGCCTTTTTCTTTGCTATTTTCGTATCGTTTTCTAATTGCGCGGGCATTGAATAAACTTTTGATGTTTGCTTGGAAAGCGCCATGCGGGATATTTACCCTGATGACTCCCCTGGGTATTGGCACTCTCAGTTCGCATCCATGGACATATCATTTCTTATGGGAAGGTTGCGTGTTTACCCCTACAGGACAAATCCAGGGTGCGTGGATGTGTCCATTTAGAGATCGTTAAAATTGTTTTACGCAATGTTTAGAGCAAGTTACAAAACATTTTGGGGGCAGTCTTGTTGAAGAACCTGGATAACAACTTGCTTTTATTGGATATAATAAAGCAGAAGGCTATTGTTTGTCAATAAATTATCGCCACAACATATTGTGTTAACTGAAAAGGACGCTCCGAACCACCCACGAAAAAAGCGCTTCATTTCGAAGCGCTGTTTTTCTGTGGTGATCCCAGGGGGATTCGAACCCCCGTTACCGGGGTTTGAGGCACATGACGCTGATTTTGATAATGGTTTGAAAATGAGCAACCTTTCGAATTTAGAGCAATGGTGAAAAAAAGATGGGGTAAGATTAGGGGTATTTTTTACTGAATTTGTCTATCTTTACAGAAAGAAATACCCCAGAGGATACCCCAATTAAAATAGGTCCTGACGAATGAAGCGGGGGGATAGGGGCCATTGCTATTTGGCATTAATATGTAAAGACTGCCAGTGTGTTAAATTTACAAAAGGGTTTTTTAAACATCCAAAATAAATTAATTAAGACAAGTCGATTTTAAAAAATAATACCACTTTATGAACAATGACCAGGATTCAATTTTTCATTTTAAAATTAAGGTACAATCTAATCTGACAAAAAGCTGAAATACAATACGTTTACATAATCTGTAATTTTTTTGTGCGTAATATTTTCAGATATGCATAGCAAATCCACAATAAAAGGGAATTGGTGGTTCAGGCACGTAGTCCACAATTTTCAACAGACGGGTTTTTGTTGTATTTGTTTTGCAAATCACAATGTGAAAAGTCTTGTGATATTTCTTTCACATCTGTAATATTTCAAATTAGATGACATTATGAATTTTTTTGAGAAAATTCTTAATGAATATACCATTCCAAGACTAACTATTTTTTATTATAAGCTTATTTATGCCAAAATCAGAACAGAAATCAGATTCAAAGGATAATGGTGGCTCCCGCCTAAGGGTTGAAAGGCGACAAGTAGATGAGTCTAAACGGAATCCAGACAGAAGAACCGGCAGGGATCGGCGTAAAGGCTATGATCGCAGAAGCGGATTGGGACGTCGGCGGTACCTGGATGACGGAGCTGTTGAACGGAGAGATGTATTTAGAAATCAAAATAGAAATAAATGATATTGGGGAAAGACTATCTAAGGTTGCATTTAGTGCTCTAACTATTAGTTGACGGAGGTAAGCGACATGCCGGATGACGTCTCCACAAACAATCTTGAAGAAAGAAGGTCTGAAAACAGAATTACACTAGCTGAACTCTATAGTGTGGAAATTGACCTGGGTCGCCCATTACCCATTTATCAATTAAAATTACGAGATATATCTGGGCACGGAAGATGTATTTTGGTTCATGAAGATTCTTCGATAATAGATTATTTAAAGGTCGGTCAAGAACTAAAAATGAAGTACTGGACAGATAACAGGTCTGAACCTAGTGGTTTTTTCAAAGCTCAGGTAAAGCATATATCAAAGCAAGATGAGGGGCGATTTAAAAATCATTTTTTAATTGGAATATTGATTAAAGAGAAACATGATTTTGAATTAGATAGGTCCAAATCCGGATTAACTAATACAGATCGCGACAAAAGAGGTGCAGTCGACAGACGGCAAGCAAGTGATAGGCGTAAAATATTAAAGTCAGGCTATGTTGAAGAAAGAAGATCCGGCCAGGACCGCAGAAGTGGGATAGATCGCAGAAGTGGAGTGGACCGCAGGAGCGGAGTGGATCGAAGAAGTGATAGGAAGTTATAGAGAAGTCATCCCTGCATCTGGGTCACTTTGCGTTCTAACCTGTAAGAAAATTCATGACTTAGGTTTTTAAAGTTTAAAGATTTGGAAGCGTTGGAGCCCAAATTGAGCAATTTGCTTATTGATAGAAACGTAATTCCACATTTTCAACCCATCGTAAAATTTTCAAATATGGAGGTAATCGGTTACGAGATTCTTGGGAGGATTTCTGACGAGTACCTGCCATCGAATCCTTCTGAGCTATTAGAGCTAGCTCAGAAGTTTGGGTATGACTCTGAACTTAGCGCCTTGTTCCGTGAAGTGGGAGTTGAAGTTGGGAGATACTTGCTGGGATCTCCCGTTTTATTTGTCAACACTACACAAATGGAAATTTACAAGACAGATGATCTCTTGGGGTCGTTCAAGAAAATCCATGATATGGCTCCCTCGAACAGAATCGTAGTCGAAATTAATGAAAAGGCTGTTACCACCAAAAATGAAATGTCGAGGCTTCGCAATGGTTTGGAAAAACTAAACATAGGACTGGCATTTGATGACTTTGGCGCTGGGCAAACCCGGCTGGTGGAGCTTGCCAAGGCTCCTCCAGATTATCTTAAGTACCAATGATATCTAAAATTATTTTTTCTCTGTGGGAGACAATTATTTGTCAATGCTCAAAAATTTCAGGCCAAATCCTTCGTCATTCGTCCAAACAATTTTTCCTTTGGCTTTGATTTGTTTGCCCTTTTTTAGTGGCAGTACCAGCGTAAGGATTTGTCCCACTTCGAAGGCCTTTTCAGCCATGATAAAAACACCAGAAGGACTGATGTTTTTTATTGAGCCTTCAAAGACTCCGCTTTGAGACGTAAACAGAGTGAATTGATTATATTGTCTTCTTGGATGCTTCCTTGGCCCTTTTGTTTTTTTTGTTTCTTTCCTTTCGTTCCATTTCAAATCTTGTTGATTGGCAACAGATTCCAATTTAACGCCATAACCAAATCGAAAAAATGATTTTTTCAATTTCTTTCGCCACATTAGTTCTCCTCGGTGATATTCCAAAACATCAGGAATTGAGGCGTAGGGTGAATTTTGAATACCAATATAGATTTGCATGCCCGGATTCAAGACACTGTCAGACTCAAAATAGAACCCCTCTTTGCTATAATTGAACATCTTGGCTTTGTGAATTTTTCCCGACTCTATATCTTGAACCTGAATAGATGACCTGTGATGCAATCGAGCACTATCCCTATTTTCAATATTTTCAAAATTTTGTTCAGCTTTTCGTTTCATAATTTGTCCGAACCTTTTTTGTGAAAATCAGCGTACACCATTTGCCTTTCAAGCAGATTTAATTGTTATATAATATATGCTTAGTATTCAAACTCGATATCAGGAAGTTCGTTATCCAATGCATCATCAATTTCTTGAGGTTCTATTTTTTCAAGACTGTTATCAAATTCTGATAAAATGCGAACGTCCTTATCAGACAATGCGATAGCGTTATTCTCGCCATTATTGATTAAAATTGACAGGGGAATACGCACTTCAAAATCAAGCTTATAAGCGACCTGATTATTATCGATGATGATATCGCCATTAATACATTCACAGGACTCGATTGATTCGATGCCATATTGTTCGCGGCAAATCATCTCTATGTCAGATTGATTAATTTTCGATTTTAACTGATTAATCAATTCACGCTTTGCCTCTTTAACTGTATTTTTATCTATAGAAAAATTTATCATTGATTACCCCCCTTTAATTATAAAATATCTTGATTTTACACTTAATCTTATCGGCAATAATGAAACTGAACTTTAAACTTTAGTAAGATCGGAAGATCCTCCTAAAGACTAACAGCGAAGGATCAGATTCTATTAACCAGTTGAAAATTCTGAAATGCACTTGATTTCTTGATCAATGTAATATGATGAAACAGAGGTAGAAAAGAATTGACGGGGTAAGGGATTCGAATTGGGGAGCCTGGAACAGACCAAAAATCAATATTTTTTCTGGATTTAAATATCTTTTAGGTGCAGTAACTATGATGCAAAGTAGACTGTCTTTTGTAGGGTATTGGAATATTTAACAATTTGTCAACCACAACCTACAGGAGGCATTTATGAAAAGTATCAATAAGCAGATTCAGGGCGAAAAATTATTTGTCGGCATCGATCTGCATAAACGCAGATGGCATGTCACCGTTAGAACCTTTGATGTTGAAATCTTCAGCAGCAGTATTGCCGGAAGATGGGAGGACCTGCGCAGGATATTGAGTCGGTATAAGGGTTGTCGGATAAATGCCGTATATGAAGCGGGTTATCTTGGATTTTGGTTGTTTGATCTTTTAATCCATTATGGTGTTGACTGTATCGTAACCCCGCCGAGCCTGATTCCTCAACAGTATGGCAATCGGGTAAAAACCGATCGTCTTGATAGCCGCAAACTGGCCCAGCTGTTAGCTAAGGGGCTGTTAAAGCGTGTGTGGGTTCAGCTGATCAAGGGATGCTTGTCTCTGCCATCTTTTGTGATTTAAAATTATCAAGGCTATTGGAGATAAGCTTGCAATTAATCCACCAATTATGACACCAAGTAGAATTTCAGGCATCTCTGCCTCCATAAATTTTTTATTTTGATAAATGCAGCTTATCTTAATAGAAAACCTGGTGTCAAACAGTGGGCACGAAAAATGAGGAAAAGGCGACCCACGCCGTATGTATGGATCGCCTGTTAAAGAGGAGAACAAAGAAGAAACCAGGTGACTGACTGTTGGCTGCAGATGAATCACCTGAATTGTTTATCTGATAGCATGCCACCTTGTATCATGTCAACAAAAATAGCAATTATTATAAATAATAATGAATAGTTATAAAGATTTACAGATGTATTTCTTTCTATAAATAAACCTAAACCAAATTACAAATAAATTTAATCGAGATAGGAATTTTTACCTTTTCGATTTGTTACGTTATACGTACTATCGTCTCTGAATTGTAGATTAGGAAGGCCTAAAACAAAACTACAGTAACTATGAGAAACTACCAAATATCAATTTTTTCAAAATAATTTCAGATACCAAATGGATATTGTAACTTATCGTATTATTGAATCTGGCGTCAAAACATTGGCTTGTAAAATATAGCCTCTGGCAAATAAAAGGGCAGATCCATGGGATCAGATCAGTTTCACCCT
>JASJAN010000040.1 GCA_030066985.1 Desulfobacterales bacterium | reverse complement strand
GCGTTTTTATCCTGGCAGATGGCCTGTACCCGGATCTGGTAATCTTTACCCCTCTCGAGCACGGCCAGCGGTGTCAATTTCAGGTTTTTGATTTCAGTCATCAGAAGCCGCGCTTGATTTAAAGATTCGACTACCGGCGGCGGCCCGTTATCCCATGAGCGCAACAAGCGGTATTCATTTTTTTGGGGGTGGTGCTTAATGGTATTCGTTGCGGTGTGATGCGCCATTTTTTTATCGAACCAGAAGGATTTGACCTCATAAAGGGCAATCGAAAAAATGATGGTAGCGGATAATTCATCGGCGGAAGAGGCATTGACATCACCGGCAATTACATCACTGATCTTTACAGATAAAAGCAGATAGCTCTGGGAGGAGTTCATCTCCAGATCCCTTACCTCGGCTCCCCGGGCCGCCGAAAATCCGATTGCAAGATAGAGGATTGCCCACAATAATCTAAAAAAAAGCTGTTTCATGACCCGGTTGGAACTCATCAAAATACCTCGGCACTGCAAAGATCTTTTTCGAGTGTTAGACACAAGGAATTATGTTCAGGAGCTTCTTGAAACTTACCTGTGACTCTGGCCTCCGAGTATAAACGACAAATTTAACCGGAAGATTATGACAAGATTACTATTTGATAATGTGGGAAAGGCGCGAAGATGAGCTAATAAATGTGGGAAAAGAAATCGGGCTGGAGGAGATGGGAGGATATTTAGGTCTTGATGCGCTGTTGGAACTTAAAAAAGATTGCATCGTCGCCATGACTCAGCGCAATGACCTTTTTATGATTTTCGCCGTCATTGCGACCTGCCCGCCATCGCGAGCCGCTCAGGCGAGGCGGGCGGGGTGAAGCGAAGCAATCCCCAAAGATCCAGTGTCATGTGGATTTGATGGGATCAACTAGCAAATACCAGGGCAAAGCGGCTGCCCTGATTGAGGGCGCTTTCGACGCGAATGCTGCCGTTAAGGGATTCGGTGTAGGCCTTGACCAGGCTGAGGCCCAGGCCCGTGCCGCCCTGGGACCGGCTGCGGTCGCAGCGGTAAAAGCGCTCGAAGATATGGGGCAGATCGTTTTCGGAAATACCCATGCCGGTGTCCTCAAATTCGATTCGAACCTCGCCATTTTGTGCTGCGGCAGATACCTTAACCACTCCGTCTTCAGAAGTGTATTTAATGGCATTTTCCAGCAGGTTGGTCACGATCCGCTGTATTTTTCTGCGATTGCTCGTCACTGCCAGCGATTCCGGCAGGCTGGTTTTCAAATCTATTTTTTTGGCTTCGGCAATCGGGCGGAAAAGTTCACAGGCCTCGCGGATGAGATCCACCAGTTCGAATTCTTTATCTGTTTCGCCATTGACACCTGCTTCTGCCTCGGTGATGTCCAACATGGTATTAATCATTTCGATCAAGGTGTCACATTCTTCAATCGTGCTGGCAGCCATGTCTTTGTATTCGTCAATGTCTTTTTCCCTAAGCAGGCTCATTTCGGCGATACCGCGAATTCTGGCCAGGGGACTTCTCAAATCGTGGGCAATATTGTCGTTAATTTCTTTCATGGATTTGAGCAGGCTTTGAATGCGATCCAGCATTCGGTTAAAGGTGGCGCCCAACCGCTCGACTTCTTTAAGATGCCCTTTGATCTGCACGCGTCGGTCGTAGGCACCGTTTGATATTTCCTCCGCCGTTTCAGTAACGGCTTGCATATCCATCGTGGCCCGCCGCGCCAGCAGCCATCCTATGATAGCGGACACGATGATCAAACTGATAATCAAAACGGAAAACAACTGCAGAAAAATATCCAGATACTCGTCTACCTCTTCCAGGCTTTCGCCGATCTGCAAAACGGTATCCGGGCCGACAATGGCGGTTATCATGCGGGCCTTGTCATCGCGCTCCTCGATGGACAAGGTTTGGATGACGGAAGTCGATCCTTCTTTTTGCAATTTTTGCAGGATCTTCTGCTTGCCAACCGCTCCCCAGGCAGACATGTCGGTGGTGAACATAACGTCGCCATTGAAATTAAACAGACGGTAGAAATCTTCAGCCGGGTCTTCAAGCTCAGCCTCTTGAGAGATTTTGGATACAGCGGCTTCTACGTTGCCTTCTTTGATTATTTCAGAATATTTTTGAGATTCACCCAGCAACTCAACGTCCAGATGTTCCATGGTGACGGAATAAATCCGGTAATAAAAGATCAGAAAACCGATAGTGGATAGGACCGTAAATGCGACGGCATACAGAAGGGTCAGGCGAAAGAGTAACGAGTTTTTTAGATCACGAAGTTTCTTTGAGAACATATCCGACTCCCCGAACCGTATGGATCAGCTTAGCATCAAAATTTTTATCAATCTTGTCCCGTAAATAACAAATACGGGCTTCGACCACATTTGTCTGGGGATTGAAATTGTAATCCCAGACGTGCTCCATAATCATGGTTTTGGAAACCACCCGGCCGGCGTTTCGCATCAGATACTCAAGCAAGGAAAACTCAAGGGGCTGCAGAAAAATCTCCTGATCCGCTCTAAAGACCTTGCGCTTATCCAGATCCAATTTCAGATCGGCAACATTCAGCTCGGCAGGCGCAGTGACGCGCGTTGAGCGTCGAATGAGCGCCTGAACCCGCGCCAGCAGCTCAGAGAAAGCAAACGGTTTGACCAGGTAATCATCGCTGCCGGTTTTTAATCCCTTGACGCGATCGTCTACGGATCTTTTGGCACTTAAAATTAGCACCGGCGTATTGATATTATTTCTGCGGATCTCCTCAATAAGGGTTAAACCGTCAAGTTTGGGCAGCATCAGATCCACAACGGCAATGTCATAGGGTTCGGTCAACGCCAGATGCATTCCGTCTTCGCCATTGGCTGCGTGGTCGACCGCAAATCCGGCTTCTTTGAGACCGTTGGTCACAAATTGTGCAATTTTAACGTCGTCTTCAACGAGTAGTAAGCGCATGGCATTACCTTATAGTATAGAATGTTATGGTCGTGTTACACGAGGGTTACCATTCGATAACCTAAAGCTATCTTAAAAATGTATTTAAGATCGATTACCAAAACCTATCTCAAAATAGCAGATCACGTCCAAGGGCGCGGCGCAAAACCGATTCAAAAACGGAGTATACACGGTAGTATTCGAGTATTTTGAATCGGTTTTCAACAATGCCATTGGGCGTTAGATGAATTTTTGAGATAGGTTTTTTAAAATTCAAAGACCAGCTGAACCTGATACATATTCTGTGAATTTGTGGCCTCGCTGTCGTCTTCTTTTTCAAATTTAGAATATCGATATTCAAATAATAGGGAGGTGTCGGTTATAAAGAAGACATCGAACAGATCTGACAAGGAACAGTTAAATCCTGTGATGATACGATAATCCAAAACCTCATCCTGATCTCCGTGCGTATCATCGCTGAAAGCTTCATAACGTGCGGCCAATTGTAATGAATCCAGCACATCAAACGCCAGCCCCACCACCCCGGCACTTTCCTTGTTTTCTTCCTCGTTCTCTCCTTTCTCGCGCTCGAGCGCCCTGGCATATTCGGCATCCAGGGTAAACTTCCAGTAATTTAGTGTCAACGCGCCACCAATGGACTGGTTGCGGTCCCCGTCACCGGGCTCACTGTTATAAAAGGCACTCAACATCAGGGTGTCTTCAATGGGCTCAAGGGTCGCATTGACAATGTAGGATCTGAATTTGTCCTGTTGCTGGCGTCCGGTTCGAAAATCGTGGGTTTCGAAATCATTCAGTTGATCGGGGATTTGCGGGTTGCGGTACACAGAAAATGAAAGGTCCAGCCCGTAAAAGTCAGGGTTAAAGCCAATGGTGGCACCCCATTCATCGATCTCATAAATATCTTCGACCACCGTGCCTTCAATCAAATGATCTTCAAAAACACCGAACGGAAACACGGTTCTGCCACCCACAAAATACATGGGGAACTGCGTGCTTTTTAAGGTAACGATGGCCTCATCCAGTCGCAATTCCCCTTTATCACCCTGTTGGCCGACATCCTCCGCCGCAGCGACGATTTTGGCCTTGCTCCACTCGTTAAAAAAAAGACGCAAAGCCAATTCCGCTGTGCTGATAAAAAAATCGGAACTGGTGTCACTATTTTCATCATCCACATCTTTGGGCTCGAGATATTGATAGTTCAGTTCAAGACCGCCATTGAGCCTGACTTTTTCGCCAAAGACCGGTTGGATTTGTTGATTGAGCCAGCTAAGCTCCCACTCTTCTTTTTCTTCTTCCTCATCGACTATTTTAAGCTCTTGTTTAACGTCTTGATCATCGGGATTGTCATCCGCCCAGATCAAACCATAGGGCCACAGAACCATCACCATGGCAAAAAACAGCATAAACCTGTCGATATTTTTGCCTTTGGCACACCATGACCGTTCTGATCGGTTCAGCATGATGCTACTCCAGAACACAAACTTAAACATTAATTCTGTTTAACGTTGCTGCCCCTAGACCCGCAGCCGCCTTCAAAACCGCATCCCCGGCCAATTATGATCGGAGTCCTTCATGAAAACCATTTTTTATAATTTTTACAGTTGATTAGGCAATATACTGTATACCCGGACAACATTATCCCAAGCTTATGCAAACATTATCATTTAATAATGTTCTGACTTCAACTCGTATTTGACAGCCAGCCGGCTGTGTCCACCACAGAGACATCACGAGCATTTTTATCAACACGTTATAAAGTTATGTCATTATTGTCCGATAATTACACAAAGTCCTGTAATCCAAATATTTTAGAATGGCAAGCGGCTATCAGACCCGCAAAGGGTTTCGAGGCAAAAATACCACTTTGAGAATAGGAGACATATCCCCATGAAGAAATTAGCAACCGTTTCGATTCTGATCGTATTAGCGGCTTTATGGACCTATCCCGGTCAAGCGCGCGAGGTGGTCTATTTTGCGCCGGATGGCAGCAAAATCACCCGCGCAGAGTATGATCGGCTGGCTGACAAAAATGCGGATGCCTATCAGCGTTCCAAAAAAACCTGGAGTTCAAAAGCATTTAAAAAATCCAGCCGACGGGTGGCCAGGTCGAGCCAAAAGAGCGGAATCTCTGAAATTCGAGAGTCGGATATCCGCAATATCTCTAAAAGAATGATCGAATCGTCAAGCAACAGAGATCTTAACGGGATGATCGCTTATCTGGCACCGTCCTTTACGGTCAGGATGCAAACCTCAGTAGGTGAATTGAGCCTGACGCGCGCCGAATATGTTGCCTTACTGAATGAGACATGGCCTGCAATTCGATCGTACCGGGTGAACATTGAAAGTCAAAAAGTCACCGTGGCTCGGGGCAAACAAAAAGCGATTAATGAGGTGACGTTGGTTGAAAACTCAACTCTGGTCAATGGCATGGCAGTCAAGGTGCGGACGCACCAGAAATCAGTATATGAAATAGTAGACGGGAAGATATTGATTACCAGCACCGAGGCCGTGGAGGAGACGCTGTAGACAGCGGGCCAAGGTTATCTGTTTAAAGATTGTGTGCAGAGAACCGCGTAAATTCAGGTCATCTAAAATCCAAGATGAATAGCATCACTGGGATTATGTTATCTCATTTTCTCGCCGAATGCCGCCAGGGCCGGTTGGCTGATGCGGGGATCATCGTAGTCTAAAAATTGTCCGCTGAATTCACCGGGTGCGTGAAGCGCCAGCCAGGCAATTGCGCGCCCGGGCACCTCCGGCTTTTCAAGCTGCCCCCCCGCTTTAAGATTCTGATAATAGGCCAGCTGTTCGGCAGACATCACACCCTGCCCTTTTTGCCGAATCGTATCCTGCATTTGGGTATCCACCACACCCGGTCTGACAGCCATTACCGTCAGCCGGGGCTCTTCGGCTGCCAGCACCCGGCTGAGATGATTCAGCGCTGCTTTGGCCGCGCAATAGGCACTGGCATTTTCAACTGTGATCGTGGCCGCACCACTGCTGACATTTACGATTCGGCCATTTTGCTCGCGCAAGTCGTCGATGGCTGTCCGGATCAGATAGAACGGCCCCAGCAGGTTGACCGCGATGTTGGTTTGCCAGTGGTCAACATCACTGCCGCTGACCGGCGCAAGCGGTTCGACCATACCGGCGTTGTTGACCACCGCATCCAGCCGCCCGAATTGTTCCAGGGTTTTGGCGACCGCCACGCGGCAGGCGTCTGCATCGGAAACATCACCTGTACAAACCAGCGAAGTGCCCCCCAACTGCCGCACATCTTCAGCCACCTTCTCAAGATCATCCGCCGAGCGTGCGATTAAAGTGACGGTCGAACCGGCTTTGGCCAGCCAGCGCGCAGTTGCCGCGCCAACACCACGTGATGCACCGCTAACGATGACGACGGGATTTTCAGGCATTTTGAAACCCTCGGTATTGAAAGGCGAATGGTTTGAATAGAACGCGTTTTTATTTCGATAATCCCCGGAGCGCCACAACATCCTTGGCATCACGCTTGCCCATCGAATGCTTCATGAACTCCACCATCAATACGGCGTGCATGGCCTCGGTTGACATTTGAAACCAGGGCTTTTTATCTTTGAAAATCCGGGGGGACCATCTGCGGGGCGGCCGATAATCATGACCGTAATGATTTTCCAGGATCGTCAGATAGGTGGTGATTTTTTCTTTGAGCTCCGCTTCAGGCAACGCTTTTATATTGGAATACATCGTCGCCAGCGCGTCGATGCTTGGCAGGTCGGGATGCTCTATTATTTCCTTGTATGATTTGGCGAACCGTTTTATCCCGTTGTGGATATGGTGTTTTTTTACAACGTTGATTTTGGACCAGCCGGCCTGTACCCACCTGAATACCCCGCAGCGCAGCAAAGGTTCTGCGGGATCCATTTCGGTGTATATGTTAATGCCGTATGAATCATACATGCGGGATTTCACCCAGCCCAACCCTGGAATTGTGAGTCCCGGCTTGCCCGAATAAAAATAATCCCAGTTGTCGTCCAAGCCCAGCACATAGCCCTTTTTGCCCACATCCGAAGAGCCTGTTTGCTTGGAAATCGATATAAGCACCTTGCGATTGTTGTCTTTAAACAATATAAGGGTGCGATGCAGCTGATAGCGATAGTAAGCGCCGGAGAAGACATCTGGTGTGTTTTCAATAGTTTCGAGACCTTTAACAATCACCGGCGCCTCAAGGTTGTCGACCGTATCCCACAGCACCGGCATCCGATCGTCTGAACCCTGTACCTGGCTCCAGTGTGACAGCCGAGTGGACGAGGGCGCCATAAGATAGCTGGGAAAATTGGGATTAAAAGAATATTTAAGAATATGATCAAAATGCTGCCGGATATCAAAGTCCAGATACGCAGAGGGGGAGCCTAGTTTGGTGTCCGCATAGTAAAGGGCATCCGTGGCTTTTGGCTTTTGTACAAATTCCAGTAATTTTTTAATTTTAGCGGGCTGAAAGGATTGATGCTTAGAAGGATCCGCCAGATCCAACAGATATATCAATCCTGGCGAAAGGCTCTCGGGAACCTGAGTTTCGGTCAACATCTCGGAACCGGAGACAGGAGCAGCCTGGAACATTAAAACCAGCATGATCAATGCGCATCCGCAACCCATTTTCTGCAGTGTTGTCATTTTTGGTGTTGAGCCTCGTTTGGTCATAAGGATAAAACCCTCGATGCGATATGGAAAAATCTGAAAAAAAATTTGTATCCAAAGCAATCATTAATGACAATATCCTAATCAATAATTACCTTTTCCTAAATCGAGTGTATCAATTTAGTTCCCCAAATTGAGCATTTCAAGTTTTACGAATTCAAATACTGTAATCGAAAGGAAAAAAAAATGAAAGTGAAAATTGACTATGATTTATGTATGGGTGATCGCAACTGCAACAAACTGTGCCCGGAAGTCTTCGATTACGATACCGACCAATTGCAGGCCAGGATCATCGTTGACGAAGTGCCCGAACAGTATCATGATGTGGTCCGACAGGCAGCCGCTGAATGCGCTCCCGGTGCGATCATTGTCGAAGAATAGGGCATTTATATATCTGAATTTTATTCCGATTCGATTAAATTCATTAGAACCTATCTCAAAAATAGGTGATCACGCTCAAGGGTCCGCCTCAGGCGGATTAGATGCATTTTTGAGATGGGTTCTAGTTATCCTGATCATTTTCCTTACGAATACCTATGAAAACGCAATCCATTAGCGTCAAAGGCGCCCGCCAGCACAATCTCAAAAACCTGGATATCGACATCCCTCTGAACCGGATTACGGTCGTCACCGGCGTTAGCGGTTCCGGCAAGTCGTCGCTGGCTTTTGATACCCTCTATGCTGAAGGACAGCGCCGCTACGTGGAAACGTTTTCACCCTATGCACGCCAGTTTATGGATCGCATGGATCGGCCGCAGGTGGACAAAATCGAAGGGATTCCGCCGGCCATCGCCATCGACCGCAAAGACCCCGTGCGAACCTCGCGATCAACGGTCGGCACCATGACCGAAATCACCGATTACGTCAAATTGCTGTACGCCCGACTCGGGGAGCTTCATTGCCAGATGTGCGGACAGCCGGTAAAGCCCGAAACACCGGCGCATGTATGGAATTTCTTAATAAGCCAGCCGCCCGGTGCCCAGGTGGTGATCACCTTTCCTTATCAACTGGAGGGATCACCCTTCGATGAAGTGCGGCGCTATCTGATGCAGATGGGTTTTGACCGCCTTTACCTCGAAAACCGCATTGTTCACCTGGACGAATGGCAGCCGGCAAAAGATCAAAAGCGGATTCCGGTATTGGTCGACCGCGTCATCCTGCGGGACAAAGACCGTGAGCGCATCCTAGATTCCCTCGAGCTGGCCTATCGTTTCGGCGGCGGACAGCTGGATATCTGGGTTCCACCCCACGGCCACAAAGCCTTCAGCAACCAGCTGCAATGCGCTAAATGCCATATCACCTACAACCCGCCGCTGCCCAATCTGTTCTCATTCAACAGCCCGCTGGGTGCCTGCGATACCTGTCGAGGATTCGGCCGCACCATCGGCATTGATATGGATCTGATTATCCCGGATCCCTCCCGCTCACTGGCAGACGGCGCTATCAAGCCCTTTGGGTCAGAAAAAGACGGGCGTATGGAGTACGATGATCTGATGGATTTTTGCCGGCGCCGCAGGATTTCCACCCGAGTTCCATTTAAACGGCTAAAGGCGGCCGACAAAAAAGCGATCATCGAAGGCACATCTAACTATTACGGCGTCAAAGGCCTGTTTCGCTGGCTGGAGAGAAAAACCTACAAGATGCCCGTACGCGTATTTCTGTCGCGCTACCGCAGCTATGATATCTGCCCGGATTGCGACGGCGCGCGCTTCAAAGATGAAACCCTGCTTTACCGATTGGCCGATCGCACCATCGCCCAAGTTTACCAAAAAAATGTGCTCCAAGCCCTTGATTTTTTCAATCGCCTGAGACTGCCCGAACGGGATGAGGCCGGCCTGCTGGTTCGCGATGAAGTTCGCAGCCGTCTGACCTATCTTAAAGATGTCGGCCTGGGGTATCTGACCCTGGACCGCCAATCCCGCACCCTTTCCGGCGGCGAAGTCCAACGGGTGGCATTGGCGTCCGCCCTGGGATCCTCATTGGTCAATACCCTGTATGTTCTCGATGAGCCCAGTATCGGTTTGCATCCCCGCGATAACCATCGGCTGATTCGCATTTTGAAGGGATTGCGAAACCTGTCCAATACCGTCGTGGTCGTCGAGCATGATCCGGAAATTATCCGCGAAAGCGATTTTCTGCTGGACCTGGGGCCCCGGGCCGGCGAAAAGGGCGGCGAGGTAATGTATTTTGGCCCCACGGCCAATGTCAACGGCTCGCTGACCGGCCAGTACCTGAAAGGCAAACGCCGCATTGAGCATAGCAGGCAAACCCGGCGCCCCGATAAAAACCGCTGGATCACCATCAAAAAAGCCGCTGAAAATAATTTAAAAAACATCGATGTGCGGATTCCGCTGGGAATGTTCGTCTGTCTGACGGGCGTATCCGGTTCCGGCAAATCAACCCTAGCAGAGGAAATCCTTTACAAAGCCGTCAAACGTGCACTGGGCGATCCCCAGGACCGCCCCGGTCGCCACCAGAAGCTCACTGGTATAAACCACATCGACGATGTGGTGTTGATCGATCAGCGCGCCATCGGGCGCACACCGCGTGCCAATGCGCTGACCTACACCAAAGCCCTTGACCCCATCCGCAAACTGCTGGCCGCCACCGAAGACGCCCGCGCCAAAAATTTTGGGCCGGGCTATTTTTCCTTTAACGTCGACGGCGGAAGGTGTGAAACCTGCAAAGGCGATGGTTTCGAAAAGGTTGAAATGCAGTTTCTGTCGGATGTGTTCATTACCTGCCCTGATTGTAAGGGGCGCCGTTTTACAGAAGCCATATTGCAGATCACCTATCAGGGAAAAAACATCAACGATATTCTCAATCTAACCGTCAGCCAGGCCCTGGATTTTTTTATTGATCAGTCCAAAATTGTGACCGCTCTGCAACCGCTGGCCGGTGTTGGTTTGAGCTATCTGCGCCTGGGTCAGCCGATCAACACCCTCTCCGGTGGTGAGGCCCAACGCCTGAAATTGTCGCGCCATTTAAAGTCCAACGGTAAAAGGGCAGGCCAGCGCCTGTTTATTTTCGATGAGCCTACCACCGGTCTGCATTTTGATGACATCGGCAAATTGCTCGCATCCCTGCAGCGCCTGGTGGATGACGGCAATACGGTTTTGGTCATCGAGCACAACATGGATGTGGTTAAAACCGCAGACTGGGTTATTGATTTGGGGCCCGAAGGCGGAGATGACGGCGGCCAACTGGTGGCCAGCGGAACGCCTCAAAAAATCGCCCAAAACGGCAATTCACATACCGGACGGTTCCTAAAAGCCTATTTGGAAGGAAAAGGCCGTCTGAAACGACCGACATCCGGCCGACCGGCTGAGGTTGCCGATCCGATGGCCGCTTTCGGCGCTTCAGCAACGCCGAAGCGTATATCCTTAAAAGGCGCCCGCGAGCACAATTTGAAAAACATCAGCCTGACCGTTCCCCAGAACGAACTGGTGGTGCTCAGCGGGGTTTCGGGTTCGGGCAAATCCACTCTGGCCTTTGACATTCTGTTTGCCGAAGGGCAGCGCCGCTACCTGGAAAGCCTCGCCCCCTACGTTCGCCAGTATATGAAAATATTGGAACGCCCGGATGTGGACCTGGTCACCGGTCTGGCACCGACCGTGGCCATCGAGCAGCGCATCAGTCATTCGAGCCGCCGCTCAACGGTAGCCACCTTGACTGAAATTTACCATTTTCTCAGGCTGTTATTCAGCAAACTTGGCCATCAGCACTGCCCGGGATGCGACCGACAGCTAACAGCCCAAAGCCAGGCTGCCATCGTCAAGCAACTCCGTCAACGTTATGCCCGAAAGCGGGCAACAATGCTGGCCACCCAGGTTTTCGGGCGCAAGGGTTTTCATAAAGACGTGCTGGCCCGTGCACTGAAAAAAGGATTCAAAAAGGCCCGCATCGATGGCCGCATGACGCCCCTCAAAGAAGGTATGGCCTTGAGCCGCTATCACGAACACACGATTGAATTGGTGGTCGGGCGCCTGCCGTCTAAGAATCTGGCGCCACTGGTGGACAAAGCCTTGAAAATCGGCAACGGCAGCCTCACGCTTGTCGGCCGGGGGGGTCATGAAGAAATTTATAGCCTCTCAGGCACCTGCCCGACTTGCGGTATCAGCCTGGAACCCCTTGACCCGCGATTGTTTTCCTTTAATAGCAAGCAGGGCGCCTGCCCCGATTGCGGCGGGCTGGGGGTAACCGGCATCCTGGAAATCGACGATGACGACGTTCCGATTGCCACCACAGTCTGTGTGAGCTGCGCAGGCAGCCGTCTCAAGCCCCAGACCCGGGCGGTTAAAGTCGGCGGTCATTCCATCTGGGACCTGGTACGCAAACCGGCGCAGGACACATTTAACGCCATCAAAAAATTAAAATTTCCTGCAGCGCAAAAACCCATCGCCGAACCGGTGGTCAACGAAATTCTGACGCGACTGTCTTTGCTCAACCAGCTGGGCCTATCCTATCTGTCACTGTCGCGCAGCGGCGACACCTTGTCTGGCGGCGAGGCCCAGCGGGTGCGCCTGGCCGCCCAGTTGGGCTCAAATCTGACCGGTGTCTGCTACATCCTGGATGAACCCACCATCGGGCTGCATGCCCGTGATAACGGGATCCTGATCGATGCCCTCAAGACCCTGCGGGACCGCGGCAACAGCATTCTGGTAGTTGAGCATGACGAGGAAACCATTCGCGCAGCGGATACCATTATCGATTTAGGTCCGGGTGCCGGTCAGGACGGCGGCAAGGTGGTAGCCTCCGGTGGGCTCCATCATTTAAAGAAAGTCAAATCGTCGATTACCGGTGCTCTGATTGACGGGCATGCCAAGAAAATTTCATCCCGGCTCAGACCCTACCGCTCGGCCAAAAAACTGTTTGTTCAGGGGGCCAAGACCAACAACCTCAAAAATATCAGCGCGCGTTTTCCTCTTGGCCGCCTGGTTTGCATCACCGGTGTCTCAGGTTCGGGCAAATCCTCTTTGCTTAAAGAAACGCTGTATAAGGGTCTGCGCAACCGCCTGCAGAAGAAAAATTATCCGGCCGGCCAATGCAAGGACATTAAAGGTTGGCAGCAGATTCAGCGGGTATTAGAAGTTGATCACAGCCCCATCGGGCGCACGCCGCGATCGGTGCCCGCATCCTATGTCGGTTTTTTAAGCGAAATTCGAAAATTGTTTTCATTGACACCGACGGCCAGGGCCAGAGGCTATAAACCCGGCCGCTTTTCATTTAATGTGGCCGAAGGCCGCTGTGATGCCTGCAAAGGACAGGGGCGACCTAAAGTGAAAATGAGTTTTCTGCCGGATGTGTATGTACCCTGCGAGATCTGCCGCGGCAAGCGGTATAATAAGGAGACCCTGGCTATCCAGTACAAAGGCAAAAGCATGGCTGATGTCTTGGAAATGACCTTTGCCGAAGCGGTACGTTTTTTCTCGGCCGTCCCCAACATCCGCCGCGCCGTGCAGTTTGTTTGTGACGTCGGACTCGGCTATCTGTGCCTGGGACAACCCAGCCCGACCCTATCCGGCGGTGAGGCCCAGCGCATCAAACTGGCCAAGCAACTGGTTAAGCGCTCAAATGGACACACGTTCTATATATTGGATGAGCCGACCACCGGGTTGCACCTGGCCGATATTATGCGGCTGATCAACGTGTTGCAAGCCCTGGTAGATGAGGGCAACACCGTGGCCATTATTGAGCACAACATGGAAATCATCAAAGAAGCTGACCACATTATTGACCTGGGCCCGGAAGGCGGCGATCAAGGCGGCCGTGTGGTGGCCACCGGATCACCGGCGGAGCTTCTCAAATTTAGTGCTAAATCTCATACTGCCAGGTGCTTTCAGCGGTATCTCAACGGTTCAGAGGTTCAGGGTTCAGAGGTTCAGAGGTTCAAAGGTTCAAAGGTAAAGTAGATGTAATAATTAACGCCCAACATCGAACTTCCAATTGGGATATCGCTTCGCTCATCGCTCTTAATCCGACCAACTACGATCAACCATTCGACGTTGGACGTTAAACGTTGAATGTTGGACGTTCGTCTTTATTAATCTTTGACTTTCTGTGTTTACGGGTTCAGAGGTAGCAGCCAGTAGCCAGAGGCCAGGAAAAAGGATTGTCTGATGAATTCCCAGTTTCAACATCTGTTTTCTGTCCTCTGTCATCTGACTTCTGATGCTTAATATGTCGTTCTCCGGCCTGAATTGTCGTTCTGGAGCCATGACGTGTCGTTTTACGGCTTAAACTGTCATGGGTGCAGCATTTAACGGTCACAAGGATCGAACAGGATTAATTTTGATCTTTCTCGCTTTCCGGGCCTGCCGCACCATAGCTAATATTTTTAGCGACGGCGGAATGAAAGTGAGAAAACTCAATCCGCTTTCAGCGTAACATTAATTCCTCTAGTTGGCCCCATTTACTTTGTATTATTTTTGTAGTGCCGTTAAGTATCTAAAAACCGAAGCGTATGTTCACCTTCGCCGAAGGCGATTGTGTATTTTCAGTTTCTTCTGGAAACTGAAAATGAAAAATTATAATCTTGTAAATCCTGTAGATCCTGTCTGAAAAAATGCAGTTTGCAGATTCCGATCGGCCAGTAGCCAGAGGCCTGATAATTTAGTATAAATCAGCATCGCCAACCTGGATGAAAGGAAGAGCGCTACGATGAAACAATTGAAGCTGGCCGCGGTCCAGTTTACGCCCGAATTCAATGAGAAACAAAAAAATTTCGCCCGCATGCAGCAGCTGGTTGAAAAGGTCACGGCGGACATCATTGTCTTTCCCGAACTGTGCACCACTGGCTATTTTTTTCTTGCCCGGGAGGAAATCGACCGGGTGGCTGAAACGGCTGACGGTGAAAGTTATGATTTTTTTAATGATATGGCGCAACGAAAAAACGCTGTTGTGGTGGCCGGATTTGCCGAACGCCATCAAGAAAAATTGTATAATTCCTGTTTTGTCATCGTTCCGGAAACTCAAAAACCGTCTGTCTATCGCAAAACACACCTTTTTTATAAAGAAACCGATTGTTTCGATCCCGGCGATAGCGGCTTTTTTGTGGTGACCGATAAAAAGCGAGATGTCCGCATCGGGCCAATGGTGTGTTACGATTGGCGCTTTCCCGAATCGGCCCGGGTGCTAACCCTTTTGGGGGCCGATGTGATTGTCTGCCCTGCCAATTTAATCACCACGGCCTGGCAGCAGGTGATGCCTGCCCGGGCCATTGAAAACAATGTCTATCTGGCGGTTGCCAATCGCGCCGGTATTGAACGAAGAAATGATGAAGAATTGAAATTCAAAGGCCGCTCCGTCATCTATGATTATAGCGGCCGCGAACTGGCACAGGCCGGAAATAACGATGATGAGGTCCTGCTGGCAGACTTCATTCCGGCAAAGGCACGCGATAAATCCTTTAATCCCATCAATGACGTCGTCACCGACCGACAGCCGCAGCACTATAAGCCGCTGACAAGATTGTAAAATATATTCTTCCTTGCTATACTTAAAAATTAGCTTTAAAACCTCATCTGGTATCCGATGACTGCGTTACAATCCGCTTCAAAATACTCGCGTACTATCGTGTACGCTCCGCTTTTGAAGCGAATTAAGCCTTGTCCTCGAATATCAGCTAACCTTTTAAAGCGAATTTTAAACATTAAAATAACCATATATTTGGTGCTGTTTGGCAATTAAATAATCTTAAGTTCCTCTACTGGATTGGAAAAATTATGGCGAAGAAATTTGAGCTGAAGGCGTCTGACTTAAGGCTGATTTGCGATCCAAAGGTTTTCAAGTTTAAAAATACATCCGAGGTCAAGCCCCTGGATACGGTGATCGGGCAGGAACGCGCCGTGCAGGCCATTGATTTCGGCCTGAACATGGATGATCCCGGCTACAATATATTTGTGACCGGTTTGGCCAGCACCGGCAAATCGACGATTGTCAGGGATCTGGTCAACAAGCACGCCAAACGCCTGCCTACCCCCAATGACCTGTGCCTGGTCAACAATTTCAAAGACGAATTTCGCCCTAAAGCCATCGTGGTTCCACCCGGCGTTTCCATTAAATTCAGCATAAAAATGAAAAGGGCTATTGAAGGATTAAAAAAAGAGTTGCCGGAAATATTCGAAGACGATGCCTATTTAAAAAAATTATCCAAATTAAAAAACACATTTGCCCAGCAGCAGCATGCCCTGTTTGAGCAGTTGGAAGCTTATGCTGCTTCAAGAAATTTGTATATCGAGCAAACCGAAACCGATTTTCAGACCATCCCCATGGTCGACGGTCAACCAATTACCCCCGAGGAGTTTAATGCCCTGCCGGCCAGGGCCCGGGCCAAAATCGAAGAAAATCTAATGTCCATCCAGGCTGAAATCGAGGCCACCGCCATGGATATGGACAAAAATAACCTGACCCTGCACGCCGATATTGAAAAACTGATGGATACCTACGCGTTATCGGTGGTAAAAAAACGACTTCGTCCAATGCGCAGAGAATTTAAAACCTGCGAAGCCATCGTCGCCCACCTGAATGCCGTGCAACAGCATATCGTTGAAAACTTCAATTTGTTTATCCCGCCGAATAAAGGTGAGACCCCTCCGTCAGAGCATCAGCCGCGCAATGCGAGCGCTGCCTTCCAGCAATATGAAGTCAATGTGCTGGTGGATCAGGAGACCACCAGGGGTGCGCCGGTTATTTTCGAAACCAATCCGACATTTTATAATGTATTCGGCCGCATCGAAAAACGCGCCTTTATGGGCACCATCAACACGGATTTTACCATGGTGCAGGCCGGCTCTTTGTTGAGCGCCAACGGCGGCTTTTTGATCATGGAAATCGATTCGGTGATGATGAACCCCTATGTCTGGGAAGCGCTGAAAAGAACGTTGCGCACCAAATGCCTGCAAATCGAAGACATCCCGGAAGAAAGTGCTTTCGGCACTACCTCTCTTAGGCCGGAACCCATCCCGCTGGATGTGAAAATCATTCTGCTGGGCAGCTATGACATCTTCGAAATTATTCAGAGCGAAGACCCCCGGTTTAATAAAATATTTAAGGTGCGGGCCGATTTTGACTCGGAAGTCGATCGCACTCCGCGCACCATCCAGCAATATGCCCGTTTTATCGCCCGGGTTTGCCGGGAGGAAAACCTGCTGCCGTTTACCCCCAGAGGAGTAGCCCTTATGGTGGAGTATGGCGAAAAATATGTTTCCAACAAGCATAAGCTGTCCATTCGATTCGGTCCCATCCTCGGTATTCTCAAGGAAGCGGATTACTGGGCACGCAAGAACAACGCCCGCCAGGTAACGGATAAACATGTGATTAAAGCCTTCAATGATCATCGCTTCCGTCACAATCTGTATGAACACAAAATGCATGAATCCTATTTGGACAACACCATTATGATCGATGTCAAAGGCGCTGTGATCGGCCAGGTCAATGCTCTGGCGGTTTACCAGATCGGCGAGTTCGCATTCGGCCGGCCGGCGCGCATCACTGCTGAAACCTATATGGGCAAGCAGGGCGTTGTGAATATCGAACGCGAAGCCGAGCTCAGCGGCGCCACCCATGACAAAGGGGTATTGATTCTATCCGGGTATCTGGGGCGAACCTTTGCCCAGCAGCACCCATTGAGCCTGTCGATCAGCATCACCTTCGAGCAAAGCTATTACGGCATCGACGGTGACAGCGCATCATCCACCGAGCTGTATGCCATTATCTCCAGTCTGGCCGATATGCCCATCAAGCAGGGTATTGCGGTCACCGGCTCGGTCAACCAGAAAGGAAAAATTCAGGCCATCGGTGATGTCAACCAGAAAATCGAAGGCTTTTATGAGGTGTGCAAGGAAAAAGGCATCACCGGTGAGCAAGGGGTGATCATTCCGGAGGCCAACGTCAAAAACCTGATGCTCAAAAAAGAAGTGGTTGATGCCGTCAAGCAGAAGAAGTTTCATATCTACAAAGTTTCCAGGGTTGAAGAGGGCATCGAGATCCTGACCGGCGTTCCGGCCGGCAAACCCAATAAAAAGAGAATGTATCCTGTAGGAAGCGTGTACGGCGCAGTCCAACAAAAACTAAGGGGCTATATTAAGCAAACCGAAAAACTCAAAAAGGAACTTGAAGACGAAGCAGAGTAATTAGCACTCAACTTCAGAATCAATTTTAAAACCTTACTACATTAGATCCCCCATCTCCGTAAAATAAGATTTTCATCTCACCGGTTATCTGGTCTGATATCTTCAAGAGATCAATAATTGCGTGTGCATTTAATTATGATTGACGGGAACCCGTCGATTTGACTATAAACGCATACATACTGCCTGATTTTCCTACTCCATCAAATATGAAGCACGGCTTCTCACTCTGAATCGAATGTTGTCGCTCATCTGATAGTTGTGATCCTTTGACGCATCAATTTCTGCAGCGCTATTAACTCACAAAAGCATGATACGGCAGTTAGGAGATCAGACGGGAGATGAGAGCCCAAAATGCATCAGATCCGAAAAATCACCGAATGCAATTTCGTGTAGGAGTTGTGATTGCGGATGAAGCCTGAATTTACTGGTAACAGTCAACTGACGCCGTTACGAACAAAACTGTGCGTTCCTCCACTGAGGCCAAACTGGATTTCGCGACCGCGCCTGGTCAAGCGGATGGATGAGGGGTTTGAACGTAAGCTTGCCCTCATATCTGCTCCAGCCGGTTTCGGCAAAACCACCCTCTTGGTCGACTGGATCCACTCCCACAAAATACCGGCCGCATGGTTCTCAGTGGACAAAGCTGATAATGAACCCTTGCATTTTCTGACCTATGTCATCCTTGGGCTTCAGAGCCTGGAGGCCGCTGCCGGCAAGGCGGCCCTGACGATGATCAACTCACCGCAGCCACCGCCGATCGAATCCATTTTGATAAGTCTGCTCAATGATTTAAGCCAAATTTCGCTAGACCTTGCGCTGGTTCTGGATGATTATCATCTGGTCGACGCCAAACCAATTCATGATTTAATTGCGTTTTTGCTCGAAAACCTGCCCGAGCAGATGCATCTGATCATCGCCACCCGATCGGACCCACCTTTGCCACTGGCGCGGGTGCGTGGTCAAAACCTGCTGACCGAGCTGCGTGCCGTTGATCTGAGTTTCACTGTCGATGAAACCGCCAGCCTTTTGAATCAAAGTTTAAATGTACAGCTTTCCGCCCCGGATATCCAATTGCTGGAAACCCGCACCGAAGGATGGGCTGCTGGTCTGCAGCTGGCTGCTCTGTCGCTGCAAGGACGCAAGGATCCATCCGATTTCATCAAAGGCTTTAAAGGCGACAATCGCTATATTGCCGACTATCTCACCGAAGAGGTGCTGAGCCGTCAGCCCGAGCATCTCCGTAATTTCCTGCTGCAAACGTCTATCTTAGGGCGTCTGTGCGGCCCGCTCTGCGATGCCGTTACCGATCAGGAAAACAGCACACAGGTATTGAACACCCTGGAAAAAGCCAATCTGTTTGTTATACCACTCGACGATGAACGCAGCTGGTATCGCTACCATCATTTGTTTGGTGATTTACTCGAACAGCGATTGCCCATGAAGCAGGAGGATCGGGTCCCTGAACTGCATCGCCGGGCAAGCCAGTGGTATGCAGAAAATGGTTTTAAGAACGAAGCGGTGGATCACGCGTTTTTGGCTCAAGATTATATAAGCGCAGCGCTTTTGATAGAAGAAATTGCAGAAATCGATTGGGATCGTGCCCGCGAAAGCCAACTCTTAAGATGGTTTAAAAAGCTGCCGGATGAACAAATCGACGCGCATCCAAAGCTTTGTATCTTTTATGCCCGGGAATTGTTTAAAAGTGGATACATGGATGATGCTGAAAAGAGACTGCAAGCAGCCGAACAAACGATAGAGTCCATTTCGGACAGCGATTCAGAAAGGGATGGATTGTTGGGAAGGATTGCGGTGATTCGCGCGTACATGTTAACGCGAACAGGTGATCTCTTGAGAGCCGTCACTTTCTCAAAGCAGGCATTGAAGCTGCTCCCCCCAGAAGATTTAAACTGGCGAAGTGTGGCCGCCACGACATTGGGAATGGGCAATATAACAGGCACGTTGGCCGAACAGCAGCAGGCTTTTGTCGAGGCGATGAAGATTAGCAAAACCGCCGGCAATGTCTACTATCATATCTTCGCCGGCAGTTGTCTGGGATCAATCATGTTTAGACGCTGCCAATTAAAAGAGGCCGAAGCTCTTAACCGCCAGTTGCTGGATCTGGCGATAGAGAATGGCATCGAACAAACCGGAATTGCTGGCTCCCTGTATGGAAGTTTGGGCAGCATTTTATGTGAATGGAACGATTTTGAAGAAGGCATGCGTCTGATCAGCAAAGGCATCGAACTGAGTGAACTGGGACGCGATCCGGTCATTCTGGCAAGCTGCCAGATTGGTTTAGTGCGAGCATTAATGTATCGGATGGATATTGCCGGTGCGTTAAAACTGATGGATGAAATAACTGCGCGTGCGGGTAATTTTGCACTGCCCCCCTGGATTACCAGCCCCCTTGGTGCTTTCAAGGTGTTTGTCTGGTTGGCGACCGGCGACCTGAATGCGGCTATAAACTGGGCTCAGGAAAAAGGATTGAGCATTGATGATAAGATAAGCAACCTGTATCAGCTGGAATATCTGACCTTGGCTCATATTCTGATCGCTCAAAATAGGCTGGATGAGGCGGATCACTTGCTTCAGCGTTTAATTGAAACGGCCAAGGCCGGTGATCACGTGTATATGATGATCGAGATGCGGTTGTGCAGGTTAACGATCTTTCTACTAAAGGCTGAAACCGCCTCGGCAATGGCTGAGCTGCAATCCGCATTAGCGCTGGCTGAACCCGGTGGATTAACAATGATCTTTGTCAGCAAAGGAAAGCCCGTAGCTGATTTGCTGGAAAAACTGGTTGCGGTCAAAAAGCGGAATCATGAACTTCGCCAGGCCGGTTTTTCTTTATCCTACGCCAAAAAAATCCTCACAGCCTTTAAAACAGCCACCCCACCGAAAATCGAAGGTCTGATGGACCCGATCAGCGAACGTGAAATGGAAGTTTTACAGCTTATTGCAGCCGGCTTATCAAACCGCGAAATCGCAAACAAACTTTTCATTTCTTTAAACACCGTAAAGACCCACACCAAGAGCATCAACAGCAAATTAGATGTTAACAGCCGTATCAAAGCCGTCACCCGCGCCAAAGAGCTGGGACTTATATAGCGCCCGGCGCGCAATAATTTAAATCAATCCCACACGCTGACAACTTCCCCGCCCTATTTAAAACCTGAACTTACATAAAAATAATGAAAACCTGATTCTATTAAAAAACTATCTCAAAAATTGTAGATAACGTTCGAGGGCAAGGCGAAAACCGATTCATAAACCGAGTATGCAAAACCTGATATAGCTCTCGGCGCGTATAGATCATCTTCAATCCTGCACCTGATCCTTCAATTTGCATTTCTGACTAATTTAGAACCTATATTAAAAATAGTGGATCAGCGTTCAGGGCAAGGCTTTCCGTGAATTGAAAACAGAGCGTACACAGAGTACGTGAGTATTTCAATTCGCGGTACAACGCAGCCCTGGGCGCTTAGACACATTTTTAAGATAGGTTCAAAATCACCCCTCAAAATCACCCCTTAGTGTGATGACCGCACCCCTCTGATTTCCTATATTTCTACCGGACGACCTCAGAAATTTCTGAACCGTTCACTCAATTTTACCGGATCTGAGTCCAAAACGCAGGCCAACAGGAGGAATTTTCATGACAAATCCACATAAATTTCATGGCCCAACAAATTACCGGATCAGATTGAAAGGCCACCTCGACCCCAAATGGTCAGATTGGTTTGAGCAGATGGTCATTTCCACGGAGGCAGACGACACGATTCTGATCGGTTCGGTGGCGGATCAGGCCGCATTACATGGGCTGCTAAACCGCATACACGACCTGAATATAGCGCTGCTGTCGATCGAATGCATCGAACCGGTTCAACTGGAAAAGGGATAGATTCCAAAAACTTTCATCAATCAAGGAGGCAAAATGAAATTATTCAAAACAACATCAGGGGGGTTAAAAATGTTTACGATCAAACGTTTCATCAATTTAATGTCGGTCAAATTACTGCTTATCCTAATAATTTGTGTATTGATCGGTTTTGCAATGGGCTGCTCGGCAGATAGTGAAATTAAAGGTGAAGTTAATGGTGGCACAGTTAATCTGCCCGCAAAAGATCCGGCTCTGGAATGGATTGCACCGGAAGACGCAGGCTGGTCTTCTGCCGAATTGCAGGACGCACATGAATTTGCCATTCAGACGAGATGTCAGGCCGCCATGGCACTGCATGACGGTAAAATCTTTTTTTCCCGGGGCAATATTCACAAAAATTATGCGGTCGATTCGATCGGAGAAGTATTTTTAAATGCGATCTATGGCATTCACGATGCCCGGGGCAATATCAACCTTAATGCCACCCTGGCGGATTTGCATATCGCCGACATCCCGCCGGGTCTGACCCATGCTGAAAAACAAGCCAGAGTGGAGCATCTATTGATGTCGCGCTCGGGAGTTTACCATAAAGCCGCAGATGAAGACCCGGCGATGGTCGATTATAGACCTGATAGAGGAAGCCATGCCCCGAATTCGTTCTTTTATCATAACCAATGGGACGTTAATACGCTGGGAACCATTTTTGAGCAGGAGACCGGTGAAGCTATATGTATGGCTTTTAAAACGGAAATCGCCAATGGCGTGGAAATGGTGGATTATGACTTCAACAACTGTTCTTACCAATATCAATGGAATAAATCCTTGCATCCGGCATATCATTTCAAGATGAGTCCCAGAGACCTGGCCAAATTCGGTGTGCTATACCAGAAAAATGGTCGTTGGAATGGCTCGCGGATCATTCAAGAATATTGGATAGATGATAGCACCATGGCGTATTCGACGATTCCGGATACAGACGGTCTGGGCTATGGGTATTTGTGGAAGATTATTCCAAAGGATTCGGATCTAGGGCAGATGATCGGCTATTCGGGTTACTATCATATCGGAGCGGATGACTATGTCTTGGTGGTTATACCGGATTTAAAACTCGTCATCGTGCAGCGTTACAATAAGAATCACAACTGGGAAGATCCCGAAGATGATTCATTTGAGATGACAATGCGGATTATTGAAGCCAAGATATAACAATGGGGATAGCCAGTCGGCCCGGCCGTTCATTGTTATTGATATCACTCAAGCACGGAACTGTATCAGATTGATATTGACTTTTCTGCTTGTAAGCTGGTTTTGTCAGGAAAACAATTCAGCATGGTTAAGATTTGTTCGATCGCAACCAGAGGATATGAAATGACAGCATACCACCCTTTTCGATCAAAGGCCGCTAAAAAAGAGTATCTTGCGTTATATGATGAGAGGGTTAAGAAGTGGCCGGTCGATTCGCGGACCCAGTTCGTGGATACGGCTTACGGCCAGACATTTGTGCGCCTGAGCGGACCAGCCGGCGCCTCACCACTGGTGCTCTTGCATGGCGCCGGTGGCGATTCGTTACAATGGATTCCCAACATTGAGGCGCTATCCAGACGGTATAGCGTCTTTGCGGTAGATAATATTTATGACTACAGTCGCAGTATATACACCCAAGTCATAAAGAACCCGGATGACTATGTGCAATGGCTTGATGAGTTGTTCAGTGCGCTGGGGCTGGGAAACCATATCAAACTTATGGGCCTGTCTTACGGTGGCTGGTTGACGAGCCAGTACGCACTCCGCTTTCCCGGGCGACTCGCTAAAATGGTGTTGGTGGCGCCGGCCGGCACTGTGTTACCCATACGGTTAGAGTGGATCTTGCGGGCTGTACTTTGCTTTTTGCCCCATCGCTACTTCACCAAACGTTTTTTATTCTGGCTGCTGGAAGATTTAGTGAAAAAAGATGAAGATAGCCGCATCATGTTAGAAGAAGAGGTGGACGCAATAGTTGTGCGTATGCGGTGCTTTAAAACCATCCGGTTGATTCGTCCGACGGTTTTAGACGATGCGGATCTAATGAACATCAACGTACCCACACTTTATTTGGTCGGTGAGCACGAAAAAATCTATTCTGCCGGCAAAGCCATCCAGCGCCTTCATAAGATGGCACCCCAGATAAAAACAGAGGTTATTCCCGATGCCGGTCACGACCTCACATTTGTGCATCCGGAAATGGTGAATAAAAAAATTCTCGAGTTCTTGAGAGAACGGTGACACATAATAACCAACCGTTTCTGCTTTTCCAAAAAAAGAACCACATGCAATTGCACGTCTCGTAGAGGCTGAAGATGGTTTTTATGTCGGCCGGACGTGAGGTAAACCAGGCTTTATATACGGAGGTCAGAGTGAAACTAAAAAAAGCGTTAATGCCATTGCCAGCTAGCGGAACTGTTTTTTCCGCCGATGGTTTATCGATCAAACAATTTCAAGCGGAAGTATCGACCGCTAGAAAACGAATTTTAGAAGAAAGCCAGGTGGTTGAGACCGCGCGAGGACGCATCGAATATTCAACCACCGGGGAGGGTCTGCCGGTGCTATTTGTCCATGGTGCCGGCGGCGGGCATGATATGGGCCTTTTATTTGCGCGACTGATCGGGGAAGATTTTTTCTGGATTTGTCCATCACGTTTTGGATATCTACGAACGCCGATACCGCCGGATGCATCCTTTGAAGCCCAGGCAGATGCTTATGCAGCCCTGCTGGATTATCTGCAGATTGAAAAAGCCGCCATTATTGGGTTATCTATCGGGGGCCCTTCAGCGCTGTTGTTTACTTTGCGCCACCCAGACCGCTGCGCTGCGTTGGTACTCCAGTCGGCCATAAGTAAAACAACACCAAAACGTCCCATATCGGATTGGTTTTATAATAGCCTTTTTCGGTTCGATTTCATTTATTGGGCTGTATCTCATACCGTTAAAAATTTTCTCATTAAAAAATTTGGGGTCGATCCAGCTGTTCTCAAAACCTTAAACCATGATGAAAAGAAATGGGTAGAAGAAGTGCTGCAGATATTTCATCCCGCCAGCCAAAGATACCCGGGAATAAGAAATGATCAAAAAGCAACGATTTCGAACAAGCAATATGATCTTGATAGAATCAATCTTCCGACATTGATTTTACATGCATTGGATGACCGCCTGAATGATTATGATTTTGCAACCTACGCGCATGCGCGCATACACGATTCCGAGCTGATCACATTCCCAAGCGGCGGGCATTTTGTAATTGGAATTCACCAACAATGTCGAGACGCTATTGCCGGCTTTTTAAAAAAACATTTATGAAAAGGATTCGGTGCGACGATGAAAAGGAAACTACCTATTTTTTCAACTGTGGAGGGTCGCGAACAATATCTGGCGGCCTACGAGGCCATGTTTTCGCTGTGGAAAGTGCCCCATGATGCCATTGACGTCAAAACAAGCTATGGCTCTACCCATATCAATGCCAGTGGTTCTGAGGATGGGTATCCGCTGGTGCTGTTGCATGCCGCCGGTTTGAGCTCAACCGTCTGGTTCGCCAACATTGCTCAGTTAAGCGCCCATCATCGGGTTTACGCGGTCGATATGATCGGGGACGCCGGCAAAAGCGTGGCGGAGCGACTACTGGATAAGCGGGCAGATTATGCAATATGGCTAAAAGAGGTGTTTGACGGGTTAAACATTGAAAGAGGAGATCTGCTGGGGCATTCCTACGGGGGCTGGTTAACGCTGAATATGGCGCAGGCCTTTCCGCAGCGGCTGCGCAAAATCGTATTGCTGGCCCCGGCGGCATCCTACCGCCCCCTGGGTTTCATAACGAAACTCGTATTTTTTCTGGGTGAGTTCAGGATTCATCCCCCCGCAAGGTCGATGTTAAAGGCAGCGGCCGCCAAACAAACGGTGCTGGAAGAGACCTTTGTTCATCTGATGGAGGAAGTCACGCGCTATTGTCGCCCGGCCATGATATATCCGACCGTGTATACAGATCAGGAACTCAAGCAGATCGATCTGCCCGCTCTATTGTTAATCGGTGATGCCGAAAAGATATACAATCCCCGCAAGGCTATCGAACGCGCGCAACGATTAATGCCCGATCTAACATTTGAAATCATTGCAGACGCCGGTCATCTCCTGATCTTGGATCAGCCGGAGAGCATTAACGCCCATATTCTGAAATTCTTAAGCAAATAAGCCTTTCAGGTCGTCGATACACCCAACCACCAACCTATTGTTTCAGATCCGCAATGAGTGTCTCGGCGGCCTGGCGGCCGGACACCAGGGCCCACTGAATTGACGGTGTGCTTCGATACTCCCCGCAAACATAAATGCCCCGCTTGATTTGGCCGACAGGTAAAATCGGATTGTGCATCGGCGGCCCTTCAGCTGACAATGCATGCTGGATTCGATACATTTTAATCAAGCGCCAGCCATCAACCGCTGCCCCGTACCAGCCGGAGAGCTGCTTTCTGACCTGCCCTTCTAAAACAGCGTCCGCCACATCTAAATTGCCGAGCACCACAACCGATATTAGCGCCTGCCCCGGCGGCGCATAGGTCGGCGCCACCAAACTGGGCACACTCAGGCTGTGGACCGGACCGGGGCCGTCAGCGTTAAGCACCAGAAAAGGTTCTTTGATCGGCGGTTTGTCGGCAGCATAATACACACAGCTCACCGGGCGGGAGGCAATCGTCTCACCGGCTACTAACAAGCGCGCCGTTTCAGGACCGTCAGTGGCGAGAACCAAAGCGCGTGTCTTCAACTCCTCGCCGGACTCAAGACGGATCCGGTTCTCGCCTACCGATGTCACCCGTTGACCGAATCTGATCGAATCGTCCGGAATTCCCGCAGCCAGCTGCCGGGGGATAGCCGCCATGCCTTCAGCCGGCAAGGTGGCGTCTCCTTTGACAAACATGCGAAAGACAAATTGAAAGAAGTTGCTGGACACGCGAATGTGCGGATCCAGGCACACCCCGCTAAAAAACGGTTTGAAGAATCGTTGGATCATGGTTTCTGTAAAGCCGTTGGTTCGCAGAAAATCGTCCGTCAGCATATCCGGCTGCTGGAAAAGATCCGCCAATGACCCGTGACTGACCCGACGACTTAATTGTACCAGTTTTAGACGATCCATAAAGGTGCCAATCGGCGCCCGCAGGGTCTCCTTTACATATTGCGGCATGCGTCGAGGGTCGGCCAGGCGATAAAATCGGCCGTCGGCCCGTACAATGACGCCGGGTGCATATGGGCGCAAATCCAGGACCTCATAATCCAACTGCCGCCGGGCTTCGGGGTAGGCATCCTGCAAGACCTGAAAACCGTGGTCCAGTATGAATCCATCAATTTGATCGGTCTTGACACGTCCGCCGATACGGTCCGAAGCCTCGATAATTTGAAAAGGAATTCCGGCCTTTTGCAGTCGCCGCGCACAGCTCAGGCCGGCTATGCCGGCTCCCACGATGATCACCATTTCAGTAGTGGTTCCCATTTTAAGTTCTTAGCCCATTTCTAACTCATTAGCAAAATATGGTTTCAGGTTTCAGGTGTCAGCCCTTGTAATCGGCCCTGAAACCTGACACCTGACACCTGAAACCAAATGTATTACTTTTCTTTGTATATTGTTTGCAGGCAAAAGATTGGTTCCCCGTACCCCTACGATAGATTGACATATTGCAAAGACCTCATGGGTAATTATGTTAACGATTGGTCAAAAATCAACGTGAAGGTGATCGGTCCATGCCTAAAAATGAGCTTCTCGAAATAACTGCGGCCGGCATTTACTGCCGGCCGGGCGATTTTTACATCGATCCCTGGCAGGCGGTCGACCGCGCGGTCATCACCCACGCACATGCCGATCATGCCCGGCCGGATTGCCGGCATTACCTGGCTGCATCGGACGGTGAAGGAATTTTGCGGCTGCGACTGGGAAATGATATCCGGTTGCAATCAGTAGGCTACGGGGAAAAAGTGGCGCTCAACGGTGTGAGTGTATCATTGCATCCGGCCGGACATGTGCTCGGATCCGCTCAGGTCAGAATCGAACACAAAGGCGAAGTCTGGGTGGTTTCCGGCGATTACAAAATCGAGTCGGATACGACCTGCGCTGCTTTCGAGCAGCTTAAATGCGATACATTTGTGACCGAATCGACGTTTGGCCTGCCTGTTTTTAAATGGCGACCGCAAACAGACGTCTTTGCAGACATTAATGGCTGGTGGCGGTCCAACCAGGCTGCTGAAAAAACCAGTGTGTTGTTTGCATATTCGCTGGGTAAGGCTCAGCGGGTCATTGCCGGACTGGACGCAACTCTCGGCCCAATTTTCACGCATGGTGCGGTTGAAAATGTTAACAAATGCTATCTGCAGGCGGGTATTTCACTGCCGGAAACCCGCCACGTAGCCAGTGTGGAAAAAAAGAATGCCTTTGTCGGCGGAATGGTGGTCGTACCGCCTTCAGCCGATACGCCGGCCTACACCAAAAGATTTACCAACGTCAGCAAAGCGTTTACCTCCGGCTGGATGCAGATCCGCGGCATGCGCCGACGGCGGTCCGTCGATCGTGGATTTGTGCTCTCAGACCATTCCGATTGGAGCGGATTGATCAAAACGATTATGGCCAGCGAAGCGGAAAACATCTGGGTAACACACGGCTACACAGCCGAAGTGGTTCAGTACCTGCAGGAGCAGGGCTTAAACGCCCGTCAGGTCGACACCCGGTTCAGCAGCGGAATCGATCGCACCGAGGCATAGGTGATTTAGCGATCTAAAATATCCTCGATCATTATTATGAAATTATTTGCGCAACTCTATACGGCTCTGGATGAAACCACCCGGACCAATGTCAAGATCCAGGCCCTGGTGGATTATTTTCAGCAAGCGCCTCCGAAGGATGCCGTCTGGGCCATTCATTTTCTGATTGGCCGCAAGCCGCGTCAGGTGGTCCCGACACGCAAGCTCAGAGAATGGGCCGCCCAGCTTGCCGGTATACCCAATTGGTTGTTTGATGCTTCCTATGACGTGGTCGGCGATCTGGCGGAAACCATTACCCTGGTATTGCCCCTGAGCACTCGGTTGCAAAACCGGCCGTTGCACGTCTGGATCGAAGACATCCTTTTACCCCTGCGCGGAAAAGACGAAACGGACCAGCAAAAAACCATCCTGGATACGTGGCAGCAGCTGGACAGCCCGCAGCGATTTGTGTGCAACAAACTGATCACCGGTGCCTTTCGGGTCGGAGTATCGCAACGTTTGGTGACCCGGGCACTTTCGCAGCTGAGCGGCATCGATGCCGCTGTGATCGCACATCGCTTGATGGGAGACTGGACGCCCGACGCACAAACCTATCATCAGATTCTGTCAACCGACACAAGCGATAGTGACATCAGTCGGCCCTATCCGTTTTATCTGGCTTACCCGCTCGATCAGAAAACCACCGACCTGGGAGACATCAATGACTGGCAGGCTGAATGGAAATGGGACGGTATTCGCGCCCAGGTGATCAAACGGCAGGATCAGGTGTTTATCTGGTCTCGGGGGGAAGAATTGGTGACCGATAAATTTCCGGAGATATCGCAGGCCGCTGAAAGGTTACCCAACGGAACCGTGCTCGATGGTGAGATTTTAGCCTGGGATAACGAGCGGCCATTAAATTTTTCCGAACTTCAGCGCCGCATCGGCCGTAAAAACGTCGGCCCCAAACTGCTAAAAGAGGTGCCAGTGATCCTGATGGCCTATGATATCCTGGAAGTTGACGGAAAAGATGTACGCGACCACACCCTCACGCAACGTTTTGAGGCCCTGACACAAATCTCAGCCACACTGCCGGACGATAAGATCTTGAAAATATCACCGGTCACCGCCGGCAGTTGGCAACAGCTGGCCGGGGCCAGAGAGCAGGCCCGCAGCCGGGGTGTCGAGGGTTTGATGTTAAAGCGCTTGTCTTCACCTTACCGTGTGGGACGCCGCCGGGGTGATTGGTGGAAGTGGAAAGTGGATCCGCTGATGATCGATGCCGTGCTGCTTTACGCCCAGCGCGGCCATGGACGGCGCTCCGGACTTTATACGGATTACACCTTTGCGGTCTGGGATGCGGACAAACTGGTGCCCTTTGCCAAAGCCTATTCAGGATTAACAGATGCAGAAATTCGTCAGGTGGACCGCTTCGTTCGCACCCATACGCTGGAGCGCTTCGGGCCGGTGCGCTCTGTCGAACCGCAGCTGGTATTTGAAATCGCCTTTGAAGACATTCGCCAATCCTCCCGTCACAAATCCGGTATCGCCGTCCGATTCCCGCGCATATCGCGCTGGCGAACTGATAAAAAAATACAGGATGCCGATTCGCTGCAGACGTTAAAATCCCTGCTGACAGCTGCCTGACCAAAGAGAATTCATGACCCGACAACCGCCAACATTTAGCAAACGATATCGGCCCGCTTTCAAGCAGGTGACCCGCTGGTTTCAATCGAAAAAGTGGCGGCCGTTCGATTTTCAGAAACAGGCATGGCATGCTTACCTGCAGGGCCGCAGCGGTTTGATTCATGCGCCCACCGGTATTGGAAAAACCTATGCAGCTTTTATGGGCCCTCTGATGGCGGAGCTTACCGATACGCACAACCGCCATTCAGGCGAAGGTCCATCTGCAGACCCGGGCGCAAAATTGCCAGCCTTAAAGGTCTTGTGGTTAACACCCCTGCGTGCCTTGGCAGAGGACATCTGCCAGGCATTGCGCGAACCTTTATCGACTGTTGAGCTGGACTGGACAGTGGAAACACGCACCGGGGACACGCCCGCTTCGGTGCGCTCCCGGCAGCAAAAACAATTGCCCGCTGTTTTGATTACCACCCCTGAAAGTCTTTCGCTCCTGTTGTCATATCCCGGCTCAAAGCGTAAGTTCAGCTCCCTGGCTGCAATTATCGCCGATGAATGGCATGAACTGATGGGCAGCAAGCGCGGGGTTTTGGCGCAACTGGCCATGGCCCGCCTGCACAGCTGGTGCCCAGACTTGCGAATTTGGGGGCTTTCAGCAACACTGGGCAACACCGATACCGCCATGCAGGTGTTGTTGGGAGCCCGGGCAGCCGGCGGATTGAAAATACAGGGGCTGATGCCCAAAGAAATTACGGTTGAAAGTGTCGTGCCTGAGCACATCGAGCGCTTCCCATGGGCCGGGCATCTGGGGCTCACCTTGTTGCCACAGGTCATTGAAACCATTGCAGCTGCCCGCAGCACCCTGGTGTTTACCAATACGCGCTCGCAAACTGAAATCTGGTATCAAGCCATTCTGGAAGCGCAGCCTGCTTGGGCAGGTCGCATGGCTTTACACCATGGCTCGCTGGATAAAAAAAAGCGCCAATTTGTCGAAAGCCAATTGCAGCAGGGGCAGCTCAAATGTGTCGTTTGCACCTCAAGCCTTGATCTGGGAGTAGATTTTTTACCGGTCGACCACGTCATCCAGATTGGCAGCCCCAAAGGCATTGCCCGCTTGATGCAGCGCGCCGGCCGCAGCGGGCACCAGCCGGGTGAACGCAGTCGCATCACCTGTGTGCCCACCAATGCGCTGGAGCTAATTGAAATCGCGGCGGCCAGACAGGCGATAGTTAAGAGCAACATCGAGCTGCGCCAACCGGTGATCAACCCCCTGGATGTCTTATCCCAGCATTTGATTACCATCGCGTCCGGCGGCGGCTTTTCAGCCGATGATATTTACCGCGAAGCCAAGAACACCCATGCCTTCGGTCAGTTAACCTACGCTGAATTCAAACGCGTCCTGGAATTTGTCACAAGCGGCGGGCCGACATTGCAGGCCTATCCTGAATATGCTCGCCTCGTCCGCAAAAACGGCAGCTACCACGTTCGCAACAAGGAGATCCTTAAACGACATCGTATGAACATCGGCACCATCACCAGTGATGCCGCCATGGCCGTCAAGTACCGCAATGGACGACGGTTGGGAACCATTGAAGAAAGCTTTGCCGCCAGGCTCAATAAAGGTGACCGCTTTGTTTTTGCCGGCCATAAGCTGGAATTTGTCAAGATCAAGGACATGACGCTACTGGTCAAAAAAGCGGGGCCGCACAAAGGCCCTGTGCCGCAATGGATGGGAGGCAGAATGCCGCTGTCTAGCCAGCTGGCATATTCGGTTCGTCTACAAATGAAGCACGCCGGGCAAAATCGATTTGACAGCACAGAATTGACGGCCGTCAAACCGTTGCTTGAACTGCAGACCCAATGGTCAATGCTGCCGGATGAAAATACGCTGTTGATAGAGCGCCTCACATCCCGTGATGGTTTTCATCTTTTCGTTTATCCCTTCGAGGGTCATCTGACGCATGAGGGGTTGGCAGCGCTGCTCGCTTTTCGTTTGGCTAAACTAAAGCCGCTGACCATTTCCATGGCTGTTAATGACTACGGTTTCGAACTGCTGTCAGATGCCAATATTCCGTTGCAACGATCGAATGTAAAACAACTGATGGCAACTGAAAACCTGCTCGATGATATTTTGCAAAGTGTTAATGTGTCTGAAATGGCACGGCGGCAATTTCGCGAAATTGCCAGAATTGCCGGTCTCGTATTTCAAGGATACCCTGGAAGGCCGAAGAAAAACAGCCAGATTCAGGCATCGAGCAGCCTGATTTTTAATGTTTTCAAGCGCTATGAACCGGACAATTTTCTTGTAGCGCAGGCCGACCGCGAGGTTTTGGAAAACCAACTGGAGCATCAACGCTTAACGGCCACCTTGAACAAGATGTCTGCAAGCCGGATACACATCGTCGATGTCCAGCACCCCACACCGCTGGCGTTTCCCATTATGGTCAATCGCCTACGGGCCAAAATCAGCTCGGAAAAACTGACGGACCGCGTCCGCAAAATGCAATTGCGGCTTGAAGCAGCTGCGGATAAGGTGTCGTGAGCAAGGCGAAGACTGAAAGGGCCGTCATGTGATTGGGGGTGGTATCAATACAGCATATACTTTAAGATTGCAAAATGAAATCGACCTGGCACACCATACAGCAAAATCATTTCCTTCTGATGGCGCAACGTGCAGCATTCTGGAAGGAACAAGGGATACTGCTCATTGCCGATCCGCATTTCGGCAAAGCAGCAAGTTTTCGCTCGCAGGGTATTGCCATCCCCAGGGGAACGACCCGCCATGATCTGGACCGCCTGGCAGATTTGATCAGTTTGCTTCGGCCGCGCCAACTGGTCATCCTGGGCGATTTGATTCATTCTGCCAGCAGCAAAAGCCGCTATGTTTTGAGCGAATTGCGTCAGTGGCGTCAAAATTTTTCAGATCTTCGCATCAGACTGATTCAGGGAAATCACGACCGCAGGTCCGGCGATCCGCCATCGGAATTAAGAATTGATCACGTTCAGAAGGATTACAGCCTCGGACCCATCATTTTCGCGCATCAACCCTGTCAGCAGGCCCGCGGATACACGATCGCCGGCCATGTTCATCCGGCCGTTATGCTAAAGGGAAAAGGGCGGCATAAGGAACGCTTTGCCTGTTTCTATTTTTCTGCCGATTATGCTATCTTACCGGCATTTGGCAGTTTCACCGGGCATCACCTCGTACGCCCCTCTGCCGGGGATCGTGTGTATATTGTCGCCGAAGATCAGATTATGCCAGCTCCAATCCGGCCAACAACGGAGAAAAGCAAGGTATCACGTCGTGATTAAAAAACAGCTTCCGGCTGAATCCTTAAAAGAACGCTTAGTGGCCAGCGCCAAGGATCGCCTGTATAATTTTTTACTGGCCGATGGTGCGGTTCGGGGTGCAGTTTTGCATGGCACGCGCATGGTCAATGAAATGCGCGCCAACCATGAGCTGGGCATCTTGGAGACCCTGGTGCTGGGGCGGGCCTATCTGGGCGTTGCCTTGATGTCTGCTAATATAAAAGGCATCGAGAGTGTCAGTTTAAAGATCGAATGCTCGGGGCCCATCAAGGGCCTTACAGTGGAGGCCAACACTTTCGGTGAGGTGCGCGGGTTTTTGAAAAATGTGCCGATTCCGATTGACAAGCCCATGGAAAATTTTGATCTCTCCCCTTTTTTTGGTGCCGGGTTTCTCTCGGTGATTCGCAACATGGCAGATGCCAAACAGCCGTTTACCAGCAAAATCGCCTTGGAATACGGCAACATCGCTCAGGATTTGGCCAATTATTATCTGACATCCGAGCAAATCCCGACCGCATTCAACCTCAGTATTAAGTACGATAAGGACGGACAGGTAACCGGTGCCGGTGGGCTGTTCTTGCAGGCCATGCCCGGTGCTGATGATACACTGGCCGCGGAGCTTGAGGATTTGGTGATTGAATTTCCGTCGTTAGGTGAAGCCTTTGCCGATGGGCAGGAACCTCAGGATTTGGTGCAGAAGGTATTCATAAAATACACGCCCCACTTTCTGGCCGATAAGCGCATTGAGTTTATGTGCCATTGCAGCCCTGAACGCCTGCGACGTGTTCTAAAGATGCTGCCTATTGATCAATTGCAGGATATCCGCGATCAGGGGCCGTTTCCGCTTGAGATGCGCTGTCATTTTTGCAATACAAGCTATAGATTTTCAAAAGAAGAGATCCAGCAAGTTTACAGTTCCAAAGTGCATTTGCGCTAAGGCTTTTGTCCCGCCTGCTGCTTTTTGAGCTGCGTGACCATCTGATCAATTGAAATGCCGTTGGGTGCCACGGCAATCGGATTCACCTCCAGCAGCCCTTCCCAGGCTTTGATGGCGCCATCGGCGTCATTGAGATCATGCAGCATCACAATGCCTTTATTCATGCGGGATACTTCGTGTTTGGGATCTACGGAAATGGCCTGGTCAAAGGCTTTGATAGCTTCTTCAGGTTTGCCGCTGCGCCGGTACATGACACCCATGTCGGTCCAAACATTGGGATTATGGGGGTCCAGATCCAGTGCTTTGCGATAGGCGGAAATGGATGCTTGGTGCTGATCGGAATCGAAATAGGCATTTCCCAATTCTGTCCAGACTTTAACATTTCCGGGCTCAGCCTCGGTCTGGCGTTTGAGGGCTGCAATCCGATCAGCGCTTACCGATGAGGGTGCTCCCATTTGGGCTGGTGGAGAAGTGACCGGTGCACGCGAATCGGACTTAAAAACCGCAAAGACAACCCCACCGAAAAACCCCACTGCCAGGCACAGCAGCGAGACCATTAAAAATATTTCCTTGCGGACATACTGACCCTGTTCCAGTTTTTGTTTTTTTGCCATTTCCCCCCCTAAACTGTCAAATTTGCCTAAATATAAACACGAAAACGGCCGGGTAAATCTATTTAATCGTTTATCTTTGAGCCGGACAGGAATTCAGCCAGGTCGACCAATCGCCGGAAGACAGACAGCGTTTGAGTTTGTTACAAATCAAACGGTCGGTGGGAAAGGCCAGCGCTGATGGCAGATCATCAAGCGCAAAAAATCGGACCTCAGCCGCATCAGAGCCAGCTTGCAGTTTACCCCCGGTGACTGTCCCCCAGAACCAGATCCCGACAGTTTGCCGTTCCTTATCGTGGAAGTTGGAATGCACATCAAACACAGGGCCTACCGCTACTTGCAAACCAGTTTCCTCTTTAAACTCCCGTACCGCAGCCATTCGGATATCCTCGTTCCATTCCACGTGGCCACAGGGAATACACCACTGATGGGCATACGAACCCAATCTTTTGACCAGCAGCAGATCATTTTCCTCAACCACAATAACGGCAACACCTACGGTAGGATTGCGGTAGTGGGTCCAGCGACAATGGTCACAAAAGAGATGCGCCATTTGGGCGCTCTCTGACTGCTTGAGCGTCTGGCCACAAAAAGGGCAAAATTGGAAATCCATATGAACCCCTTCCTAACAGATGAACCGCTTTGCTTTGATTCTGACTGTTTGGGCTTAAGCTGTAATTTACAAACAACTATGTCAGAAAAAAGCCCGGTAACACCGCCGGGCTTTAGGTTTAAAGGATGATATGTTGTAGTTTTATTTTGTTAATTTTGAAAAAACGATGGGGAGCGCTTAAGGCATCTGGATAATGGCTGTTTATCAGCCGTTAATACAGGCTCGTGACCGCTTTCCGCTTTCGCGAGCTGCCTTGCGATAACAGTTGTGAAATTCCTCATAATTTTCTGAACAAAAATCACAGCGTTCAAGGTCATCCATCAACCTTCTTTTTTCCATTGAACAGCAAATCTTTGCATTTTCATGATTGGCCATGTGGCACCTCCCTTGTGAACCGTTAGCGGGTGTAGTTAGAACTTATTCAATTAGGCTCAGGAGTGTGCGTACTCCTTATTAAAATATTAAGGGTAATGACGCGGAAGTCAACTCGAGCATTAGAGCTGTGAGTGAAATTGAATACCGGATCGATTTTGACATATTCTGCAGAATACTTAATTTGTTTGAACATTTTAGAGAAATTAAACGCAGCTTATCAAATCATAGGTGTGTGCATGAAAGGTTTAGAAGATTGGCTCAAAAAGTCACAATTTTAAAGTGTATATCTCTTCCAGAGAGATTAAACGGCCTGATGATGAATGGTGCCACCGCTATCATACTGTTGATCATTCTTGCCCTAACGACACCTGTTGCTCAGGGGTCGCAGAACACCGCTCGGCATCACCTTCAGGTCGAATTGTTTCCAGGGCAACAGCGTCTGCAAGTGCTGGATCAGATAACTTTTGAGAACAGCTTGAATGGTACAGCGACATTTAAACTTTCACCTCGGGCGAAAAGGCTCGAGGTTTCTCAAAACGGCAGCTCACTTGAATTTGATTTTGAGGGCGGTCTGCTGCTGGTCAGATTGCCGCAAGACCACAGCAGCTCAAAAAGCCAGATAACTATTGGTTATACGGCCGTTTTTGATGATCCGGCCCCCATACGCCCGGCAAATGCCGACAATCCCGGATACGGTGTCAGTGCCACGATCTCCGAACGTGGCAGTTTTTTGCTGGCCGGCTCCGGCTGGTACCCCCAGTGGGTTGAGGGGCATTCGGCCTATACGTTGAAGGTGATTGCACCCAAGGGCATGCTGGCCGTAACTGCCGGTCAATCCAAAGGGCATAGAACCCAGGACGGTAAAAGCGTATCTACATGGCTGATCAAAGATCCCATCCGGGGACTCAGTTTATCGGTTGGTCCATACGTCGTGCGCCAAAAAAAGGCAGGCCAAATTACTGCTGCGACTTATTTCTTTCCGGAAACCGATCACCTGTCAGATGCTTACCTGGATGCTACGGTTAGATATCTGACGCTGTATCAGGATCTTTTCGGTCCTTATCCGTTCGATAAATTTGCGGTCGTTGAGAATTTCTTTCCAACCGGATATGGTTTCCCCTCTTACACCCTGATCGGCGGGCGGGTCCTGAGATTGCCGTTTATCATCCATACCAGTCTAGGGCATGAAATTGCCCATTGCTGGTGGGGCAACGGCGTACTGGTCGATTATGAGGCGGGCAACTGGAGCGAAGCATTAACCACTTATGTAGCTGACTATTTATACAAAGAAATGAAATCCAAAGACGACGGCCGCGCATATCGACAACAGATTTTGAGAAACTACGCCACCCTGGTCAAACCGGGTCAGGATTTTGCGCTGCATCGTTTTCAAAGCCGATATAATCCGATTACCAAAACCATCGGTTATGACAAAGGGGCCATGGTATTTCATATGCTGCGACAACAGCTGGGCGATGATGCGTTCTGGGGAGCCCTCAAAGACATTTACCGGGAGCGACTGTTTAAGGAAACCTCTTGGCACGATATGCAAAAGGTTTTTGAATCCCGTGCCGATCGATCACTGGAAGGCTTCTTTAAACAATGGGTATTTCGCAAAGGGGCCCCCCAAATTTACCTGGATGACGTTCAAGCACGACAGACCGGTAAGACCTGGACCATTGAAGGGCGTGTCGTGCAGAAGAATCCAACCTTCAGCTTTGAGATGAATTTGGTGCTGCAAAATCGCGGCAAGACGATCTCCCAGACCATCCAGGTGGCTCATAAAGAAACGCGATTTAAAATGGTCAGTGATTCCATGCCGCTCAAACTGAGTGCGGACCCCGATGTTGATCTATTCAGGTTACTGTTTGCTGACGAAATTCCCCCGGCGATTAATTCTCTCAAAAGCACTGAGGCGCTGCTGGTTTTACTGGCAGATAACCTTGAGCCGGATATCAAAAGCGCGACGCGAATGCTGCTGCGCTCTTTGGGCGTCAAGAACTACACATTTGCACAGGAAAGCGCCTTTGATCAACAAGAGTTTAGCGAAAATGACATATTGATGGTTGGTTATCCAAAACAAAAGGAACTGCTTTCAAAAATGCCACAGCAGGTGGTTATCAACCCAAAATCCTTTATCCTAAACAAAAAATCCTATGACCATGCAACGGACATATTTTTTGGGGTATTTGTCCACCCGCAGCGCAAAGACCGTGTGACGGCGTTGTTTTTGCCGCTGTCGTCGGCGCATGCGGAAGAAGTCGCCCGCAAGGTAACGCATTACGGTAAATATAGTTATCTGGCATTTCAAAAGGGATCAAACCGCGATAAGGGCTTCTGGTTGACCGAGCAATCACCCCTTGAATACCAATGGTTGCAGAGCGGCAGCACTCGCTCGCCAAATATTAGCCGCCGGTCCCCATACGGTGCTTTTGAGATATCAGACAGGATGCCGCATAATACTAAGCTAAGCAAGAAATGAGGAATACGATTATGAGCAAAAGTACCGTTGTGATCTTTATTGCTGTTTTGGTGATTGGTATGACTTTTGGAGCCGGCTCCGCGCATGAAGCCTATCGTCTACACGATTTTAATCGTGGAATGGATTTGACGCTTGCTGAGGCGGTCGCCGATTTGAAAAAAAACCGGATCGTGCTGGTGGGCGAGCATCACAGTAAGGTTCAGCATCACAGAGCCCAACTTGCAGTAATTCGCGCCCTTAAGGAAGCCGGCGTTGAAGTTGCCATTGGCCTGGAGATGTTTCGCCATGAAAGCCAGCTTGAGCTTGACCGGTGGGTATCCGGTAAAATCGACACCAAGAGCTTCGAGAAAATATACTATGACAATTGGAATTTTCCCTGGCAAGCCTATAGCATGATCTTTGAGTATGCCCGTGAAAATCAAATACCGATGATCGGGTTAAATGTCCCGCGGGAAATTACCCGCAAAGTATCCCGCGACGGTTTTAAATCGCTGACACCTGAGCAGAAAGGACAGTTGGCTGAAGTCAGCTGTGTGGTCGACCAGCAGTATATGAACTACATCAGGCAGGCCTTTGGCGGCCACGGTCATGGTCAGCTTAATTTTATCTACTTCTGCGAAGCCCAGATGGTATGGGATACGGCTTTCGCTGTTTATTCACTAAACTATCTGGAAAAAAATCCAAATGCCGTCGTTGTGCTCCTGACCGGTGTCGGTCATGCCCAAAAAGGTGCGGTGCCGAGGCAAATCCAATTGCGATCAAAACTGCCCCATACGGTTATTTTACCGGAGGTCGCCGGGGGCATCGACAAGCAAACCATCAGCTCAAATGAGGCCGATTATATCATCCTCGGTCTACAAAAATAGCTGGTGTCAAAAACCGTAGTCACCTAAACCGATCAAGCAAAGCAGCTTTTTTGGAATTGTGGAATAATGGAATGCTGGAATATTGGGCCTTGGAATTCAGAATGATAAAAATTAGACATTCTGTCTTTCATATCAATATTCCAATCTTCCGGTACCCAGATTTGATTTATCGATTTCTGATTGGACATTGATTGATAACGCCAAGCCTAAAGGCATTTGACGATGAACTACTGTAGTAACTGCGGACACAAAGTGGAATTGGGTACACCCCCGGGTGATGATCGACCACGCCACTTGTGCGCATCCTGCGGCACCATCCATTACGAAAATCCCAAGGTGGTAGTGGGCTGCATACCGGAAATGGGTGAAAAGCTTTTGCTGTGCCGGCGGGCGATCGAACCGCGCTCCGGTATGTGGACGCTGCCGGCCGGCTACCTGGAAAACGGTGAAACTGTTGCGCAGGGTGCTCAGCGTGAAACACTGGAAGAGGCCGGAGCCCGCATTGATATTATCGCCCCGTATGCGCTGTTTAACATCAGCTATGTCAGCCAGATTTATGTGATGTTCCGCGCGCGGATGCTCGACGATCATTTTGCAGCCGGCCACGAAAGCAGCGACGTACGATTGTTTGCGGAAAGCGAAATCCCCTGGGATGAAATTGCTTTCACCGTAATAGAAGCGACATTGCGACAATACTTCAAAGACAAACCCACTGGTTCATTTCCCTTCCACATGGGAGACATTTTACCGCAAACAAGAGAAATCGCAGGCGAGTATTGACGGATGATGTACACATTTTATATTATGATACCTGTATTTTGCATGAAAATAGATGAGAATCTTTTCACCATTTAGTTACAGCAGACTTGCATATGGGTGACAAACAAACTATTTTAATTAAAATGAAAAAAGATAAGGATTTTGTTTATTTCTCATCTATTTTCACCCTTAGAACAGCGCGGCGAGCCGGAGGCTCCCATAGGTCCGCCTCAGGTGGATTATTAAGGGCGAAGCATAGTCGACTATAGCCTCGCCCTTAAGTGCCTTGCCTATGGAAGCTTCCAATTCGTGCTATAATAAGGTTATTCATAAATAGTCAGCTGAAGTCACATGACACCAGAACAAAATAGGCGAAATCACATATCCAGGACATTGCTATATGCGCTAGTGTTCGCATTGCCGCTTTTTATGATTTCCGCCTGTGGTGATAAAAAAGACAGCGCCACAGATCAAAGCACTGAGGCACCATCCGATAGTTTTACATTTTTCGATTTGGGTACAGATTCCAGGCTATCTGAGGGCGTTCGAAAAAATCTCAATCGCCAACTGGGAAATGACGCTATTGAAAGAAAAAGTTTGCTCAATCTGGAAATCAACTATTACGGCTTTCTGCAAGAACACTTTCCTGCCCTTCACGCATTGAACATTCAATTGAATCCTACTTCCGGGGAACGCATCGAGCACAATATTTCAAAATTGATGTATCGATACGCCCGCAAAAAAGACCTGCCATTTGATCTTGTCGAGCTGGTCTTTTCAAATTATAGCCAGCGTCCTTTGTTGTTTAAAATCAACTTCAAAGAAGATGAAGCCAGCGTGGTTGCAACGCTCAAGACCAAATACGGCGAACCCCAAACAATTGACTGGCAGCACAAAAACGGCCAATCTTTGTATTGGCAGAAAAACAACGATGTTTTCATGGTATCCCTCGTCCCAGACCAGTTCGGTGATCCAGCATATCAAATCCGAATATTTTTCGTCGACAACATAAATGCGCTCCTCGAGCAGGAATTGATCGAAAAAGAAAGACAGGAGCTGAAAAGGGCTAAATCAGGCCAAAGAGCCTTTTGATCGATGCGCGTCTTTTGTGTATTTCAATATATTTAAATCTGTTGCGAAATCCCACCTGATGTTGGGGTCACAGGTGGACACTCCCATTTTTGAGATCATTATCGATCGGGTCACAAAACCAAACAGACGACTATAAAATGGCCATGCAGGAAATGGAAATCAGGGGTTATTACCCGGGAGTTGTGGGCAAGATCACCGAACTGCATGCCATCTATTATTATGATCACTGGGGATTTGATTGTTCATTTGAAACCCAGGTGGGTAGAGAACTTTCGATTTTTGTCAATGAGTTCGATGAAGACCGCGATGGCCTATGGGTGGCAACCGTAGACGGAAAATTTGCGGGTGCAGTAGCCATCGACGGCCAACAGGCCATGACTGAAGGGGCCCGCTTACGTTGGTTCATCGTGGATCCCAAATTTCAAGCCACCGGCTTGGGCAGCCGCTTGATTTCTCGGGCGGTCGAATTTTGCAAAGACAAAAGCTATCCCAAAATTTTTTTGTGGACCTTTGAGGGGCTGGATGCCGCCCGCCGGCTTTACGAGCGCCACAATTTCCGATTGTGTGAATCCCACGAGATCGATCAATGGGGTCAGCTCATCAAAGAGCAGAAATTTGAATTGAATTTTTGAAATATATACTGCCGAGAGAAAGGCTGATCATGATGCAAAAAATAGATGTTCATATGGGCAAATGGATTGAAGCGGGTTTCAACTTGTATAAAAACAACTTTATGACACTGGTCCTGGCTGCGCTGATAGCGCTGGTCTTAAGCACGGTCAGCATCGGCATTTTAACCGGCCCGATGATCGCCGGTTTGATCATAATGACGCTGCAACTTGTGCGCAGCGAAGAACCCAAACCTGAGCCCGGTGCAGTTTTTAGAGGGTTCAGCTATTTTCTGCATTCGTTTCTCTTTACCGTCATCTGGGGAATTGTGATCCTGATTGGTTCCCTGGTACTGGGTTTGTTTCCGATCATCGGGCAGCTGGCTTCCTTGTTCTTCGTCTATGCTGCCCAAGCCTTTTTGATGTTCGGTCTGTATCTGATTGTCGACCGCCAGATGGCTTTCTGGCCGGCTTCTCAGATCAGCATCCAGGCGGTCAAAACCAATTTTTGGCCTTTTTTTGGTCTGGCAGCCATCGCCAGCATCATTGGCAGTATCGGCGCGCTAGCCTTCGGCATTGGTGTTGTTTTAACCATCCCTATTCAAATTTGTATTTTGGCTGTCGCCTATCAGGAAATATTCGGCCAAGAAAAGCCTTCATCCACACCGGACTTTACTTCTGCAGAACCGTTTTAAGACGCAATTTGCCCTTCACCTTTTTATCTATCGGAGCTGGGGCTGGATTCCCTAAAAAGCCGCATAAAGTCGTCTTGAATTTTGCAAAAAAGTGTATAATTTAGCGTTAACCTAAAATTTTTTGCGGTTATCGATGAAGGAGGACTCGATTATGAAAGAAAAGCGGAATATACATTTAAAAGTACAGGAGATGTGTGATTGTTATGCCACCACAGATCCGTTGAAGGAAATGTCCGAAATAGAGGGGGAAAGCGATCAGGAAGAGGCTGCCGTCAAATGGCTCGCGCTGGCCGCGCTGCATGGTGTCAACAACAATGCCAAAGAGGTTTCCATCAGGCGTTCAAAAGATGGAAATATCAAGGTGACCGCCACATATCGCGAATCCGAACTTCCAACACCAGGCACCGAAATTGGCGAGAAGATCATGCGCACCGTTCGTGAAATTACACATATTGAAAGCGGTAAAGGCAAATCCCCTCTGGCATTGGGTATTCGTGAAGACAGCATCGAACTGAAGATCAAAATGAAATCCAAAGAGAAGGGAGATCGGGTTACCCTGACCTTCCCGGGATAGCGGATGAAACGCAACTTTTTGCTCAAAGCGGACGCCGCCATCAATATCAGTTTGGGCATCCTGTTGATGGCGTTCCCGGCCGGACTGGCAAAGGTATTGGGCATCCCGCCGGCAGCGTCATCCTTTTATCCAACCCTTTTAGGCAGTATACTTTTTGGAATTGGCCTGGCCCTGTTATTTGGATGTTATGGGAAATCCAGCCGCTTCAATGGGCTCGGGCTGGGAGGCGCCATTGCCATTAACCTTTGTGGTGGATTGGTCCTGACTGTCTGGCTTCTGTCCGGTGCATTAAAGCTGTCTTTAAGAGGACAGCTCCTGCTTTGGTTGTTGGTTCTGCTTCTAATTGGGCTGAGCCTCCTTGAAGGTCTCGCTTATTTGCAAGACGATGCAACCAATCCCTGATAACTCATGGTTAATAACCCAAATGGGCAAGATCTCATCAACCGGATTATCGAGCGTCACGGGGGAATGAAGCTCTGGTCTGCGGTTGAATCAATCAGCATGCACGCCAAAACCGGGGGCGTCGCCTTGCCGTTGCGCTTTAAATTTGGCGCCTTCAAGGATTATCGTGCCCACATCCGTGCCCACGAGGTGTACGTCCGGATTACGCCACACCCCAGGTCCGGGATGCAAGGCATCTTTTCCGAAGATACCGTCCGTATTGAATCTGAAAACGGTGAAATCATTCAGGAACGCCAAAGCGCCCGCAAGGCATTCAAAGATTGGCGCCATAAAATCTGGTGGGATCATTTAGATGCCACCCATTTTGCCGGCTATGCCCTCTGGAATTACCTGACAACACCCTTTTTGCTGTGCCGGCCGGGGATTCATTTACAAAAGTTATCCCCCTGGCAGGAAAATAACGAGACCTGGAATCGCCTGCAAGTTACCTTCCCACCGGGTCTCTTAACCCACTCTCCACAGCAAACATTTTACTTTGACACCGAGGGTTTGCTCAAACGTCACGATTACACCGCCCTGGTTTTTGGAAATTTTGCCAAAGCCGCGCACTACTCCTGGGATCACAAGGAAATAAGCGGCATACCATTTCCAACTCGCCGGCGGGTGTTTCCACGCAAAAAAGACGGATCGCCGCTGCGCCTTATTACCCTGGTCAGTATCGATATCGAGGATATCCAAATACAAATGAGATAGTATCAGATCAACTGTCACCACGTCGCTAAATGATGAAACCAAACGTTATCACCACCAGTTTGTTGTGTTTACTTATCCTGTGGGGTTGTGCCGCCGTCCGGCACGAACAGATCCCTGAAAACAGCATTATCCCGGAAGAAAAACGGCAGCTGGAAAGCTATGCGGCCTTTGTCAAGGAAAACATGTCACAAATCAAGCAGCATTATTCAACCGACTATGCCCCTTATGAATTTATCGTCGACACCTCATACGGCAGTGCGATCATTCAGAATTTGATCGAACCCGAGCAGGTGGCCGCCATTAATGTCCTGCTCCGCACAGATGTTATCTCCAGAGAACCGCACAAGGTAAAGCGAATCTATCAGTACATCCTCAGCCGCTATCAGTATGTGATGGATCCCCACAGATGGCAGTCAGTCGAAGAGACCCTTCAGACCCGCAAAGGAGATTGCAAAAGCTTATCCTTGCTGTTGATGTCATTTTTGGTATCAGCCGGCTACGATGCATACGCCGGCATCTCCAATGGCCATATGTGGGTGGTGGCGTATGAGAACCATCGCTGGCAGGTGCTGGAACTGGATCGGAATTCTGACAGAAAAATAATTTACGGCATCCCGGGTTTTTACGATGACCCGCTGTATAAAATTTACCCCGATCGTTCTGAAAAAAGACGGCGGCTGAATTGAGGGCCCGCAACAAAGAGCGGCTCGAAGCTTGACCTGAGATGAAAAATGCAAAGTTTTAATTAGAATATGCAAACGATAAAATTGGTTTTAAATAATAACAAAAGCGGAGAAGGACACCATGCAATCAGATAATATTGAAGTCATTCGCTGGTTGGAAAAAACAGCACCGGATGAGGCCTTGTTGCGCGGCTTGATGGCGGATGAAGATTTACACCCCTATGTGTGGTCCAACGGCCCCGGGGATGTTTACGGTGCCCATGACCATTCCTATCACAAGGTCATTTTTGTGGTTCGCGGCTCCATCACTTTCGGTCTGCCGGATGCCGGAGATAAAGTCACCCTGAACAGCGGGGATCGCCTGAATTTGCCGGCCGGTGTGCGGCACAATGCCGTTGTTGGGCCCGAGGGTGTCGCCTGCCTGGAAGCCCATCGCTAAGTTACCCATAAACAAAGTGTATCTCAGTTCACATGAAGCCTGTTGAAATATTAAAAGACCTGTTTTTTATCGAGCGCGGTTTCCTGAATGGCAACCATTTTGCCTATTGGTCTGAAAAACCGGTTTTAATTGATACCGCTTATATTGCCGATTTTGACCAAACCGCAAAGTTGATCAAACAGCTGGGCATAAAACTGGCAGATGTGCAGTTGATTATCAGCACCCACTGCCATTGCGATCACATCGGCGGCAATCGACACATTCAGGATCAATCCGGTTGTGATATTGCGCTGCATAAAATCGGAAAACATTTTATTGATACGCGCAATGATCGGGCCACCTGGTGGGGGTACTTCGATCAGGAAGCCGATTTTTTCGACTGCACAATCGAATTGAACGACGGGGACATTCTCCAAGTCGGCCCACATGAATTCACGGTCATGCATACACCGGGCCATGCCGCGGAGGGGATCGTGCTGTATAACCGCCGCGATAAACTGCTCATCTCTTCCGATACCCTCTGGAAAAACGATATGGCCGTTATGACCCTGCAGATCGAGGGCAGTGCAGCGCCCTTTCAAATGCTGGAGTCCCTTGAAAAACTGTCGGCTCTCGACGTTCAGATCGTTTATCCCGGACACGGCCCAGCATTCACGGATATGCATAAAGCCCTGACGAGAACCCGCAGACGGCTCAATCACTTTCTGAACCATCGTGATCAAATGGGTCTCGACCTGTTGAAAAAAATATCCATTTATACTTTGATGATGCGCAAAACTGTGGATGAAAATTCATTTTATGATGACCTGATGAAAACCCACTGGTATAAGGAAACCGTTGATCTGTATTTTAATGCCGAATACCGGCCCATCTATGATACCATTATGAAAGATTTTTTGAAGCGCGGTATCGTCATAACGCAAAACGGCTATATGCAAACAACCATCAAACCTTGAAGGAGATAACATGAGCAAGATTAAAGTGATTCGCAATCCCAGCCCTGAGCAACTCAAAGAGCTGGGTGTCAGCGACTGGCCCATATGGACCAAGGAATCATCGGAATTTCCCTGGTCCTACGATGAATCTGAGACCTGCTACTTCCTGGAAGGCGATGTTGTCGTCACACCCGAAGGGCAGGAACCGGTCGAAGTCGGCAAAGGGGATCTGGTCACCTTCCCCACCGGCATGTCCTGCACCTGGAAAATCCGTAAAGACGTTAAAAAGCATTATCGGTTCGGGTAAAGGCCTGACAATGCCAAACGCAAGACTGACCGACACCCACGCCCACATATGCGATCCTAGCTTTGATGGCGACCGGCAGGCGGTTTTGACAAGAGCTGGCAAAGCCGGTGTCAATGCCATCATTGCTGTTGGGGAAAATATTAGCGATGCGCGCAAAAACATCGAGCTGTCCCGCAAATACCCGATATGCAAACCGGCTGCCGGGCTATATCCGACGCACCTGGATTTAGAACAAGCTCATCTATTGGCAGGTTTTCTGCGCCATCATCAATCCCGGTTGGTGGCCATCGGAGAAGTGGGGCTCGATTACTGGGTCATAAAAGATGATCCCCAAAAAGAGCTGCAACGCGAAATTCTAAAAATATTTATCGATTGTTCAAAAGAGCTAAATCTGCCGTTGAACATACACTCCCGATCTGCCGGCCGTCATGCGATTGCGCTGCTGCTGGAAAACAATGCCGCCCTGGTACAAATGCATGCCTTTGACGGCAAAGCCGCTGCCGCTTTACCGGCGGTTGAAGCCGGTTACTATTTTTCAGTGCCACCATCGGTGGTCCGCTCCCGCCAGAAGCAAAAACTGGTTAAACGCCTGCCCCTTTCCTGTCTGCTGATAGAAACCGACAGCCCGGTTCTGGGCCCCACCCCGCAGGAACGCAATGAACCGGCAAATGTCTGGCAATCGGTCAAAGCCATCGCGGAGATTAAGGACGTCTCTGAAGAAGAGGTTGTGACGGCTGTAACTGAAAATACCGAGCGGTTATACGGAAAGTTAACGGAAGTTTCTTTTGAAAAATAATTACCACAGAGCTCGCGGAGCCCACGGAGAAATCAAAAACTTTCAATCTAACGCTTAACAGTTTTAATTTATCTCTGTGAGCTCTGTGCTCTCTGTGGTAAAAATTTACACTATTTCTATGAAAGCTCAGCCCGGTACATATGCGTTGATCATGACTTGTGATTCCGATCAACAGGTTGAGGTCGGCAAGCTCGGCCGATTTAATATCAAACCCGGCAGCTATGTGTACGTCGGCAGCGCCTTCGGTCCCGGCGGTCTCAAAGCGCGCATTGCCCACCATATCCGCATGTCGCACCGTCCGCACTGGCACATGGATTATTTACGACCGATTTTAAAACTAAAAGAAGTATGCTATTCGTATCACCCTGAAAGACATGAACACCGATGGGCAGGCGCCTTCAATGGTTTTAAAGGTGCCTCAGTTCCAATTATCGGTTTCGGCGCTTCAGATTGCAGCTGCCCATCTCATCTTTTCAGATTCAGCCGCAAACCGTCCGATCGGCTATTGCGCCGTAAATTGAAGTGTCATTTAATGGGTTGCCGCCAACAGCCCGGCGTTATTTGAGTGGATTCATCTTGGAAGAAGTATTGATTTCACCCGTATTCGTTCATAGAATATAGAACTTATGATCGTTAGACCGCCAGAAATAAATACGGATGCAATAAGTCACTGTTTTCAGCAGCTGCCACGACAATATTCGGAGATAATGTCGCATTGAAGTTGGGAGGTCATATGATACAACGTCGTTCTTTACCTTTGGTGCGCGTAGCCATCTTGATAAGCCTTGTTCTGGTCTCAGCCGGTGCCGGCGCCGAAAAGCTGACGGGATCAGATGTCTTTGTGTTGGGTCAGCATGCCTATGTTGCGGGGGGGACGCACGGGCTTCACGTAGTCGATATCCGCGCTAATCAGCCTATCCAGGTTGCCGCGGTGGATACGCCCGGAGAAGCCAAGGGCGTTTTTGCCATCAGCAGCTTTGCTTATGTAGCCGCCGGTTCTGCCGGTCTTCAAATTATAGATATTCGCAAACCGGATAGCCCCAGGATTACTGGTTCGATTGCGACACCCGGTGATGCGCGCAATGTTTATGTGTTTGGCGATTACGCCTGCGTGGCGGATGCCCAGGCCGGTCTTCAGGTGATCAACATACGCGATGCCGCACACCCGAGAATAGAAGCATCTTTGTCTCTTCCGGGCAAGGCTCACAGCGTTTTTGTTGCCGGCGACCATGCGTATGTGGCAGCCGGCAGGGGCGGTCTTCAGATTATTAACATCAAAAGACCTTCTCAGCCGATATTGGCGGCATCTGTCAATGCACCGCGAGATGCGCGCTCGGCTATTATCTTGGAAGAAAATGCCTTTGTAGCTGATTTGCTCGGTGGTATTTATACGATCAATATCAGCAACCCGAAACAGCCGCGTGTGACCGGGTCGCTGGTGACACCCGGTGAGGCCCAGGGTGTCTACCCGCTGTATGACCTGCTTCTGGTCGCTGACGGTTCCGGTGGTCTTCAGCTTATCAATATTCGCAACCCTAAATCTTTACAAGTCGTTGCCGCATACGACACTCCCGGTGAAACACGTAATGTATACGGCTTGGCGAGTACTTTTTATGTGGCCGGATTAAACTTTGGCCTGGGTGTATTTGACGTTATCGATCGTGCCAGATTGAAAACTCCTGGAATTTTTCTATTTAGCCCGGGGCAGTAGGCATCATTTTTGATAAAAAATCTCAGCCATATGACATCGTTTTAGAACAAAACACGAAACATGCGCATAAACAAAATCGTTTTAATTGTGATTATTGGGCTGGTGCTGGCGGCCGTTGCGACCGTTGCGACTCTGATGTTCGTGGATCCTTCTGTTTTTCGCAATCAAATTGAGACCAGAGCCAGCGAAGCCTTCGGCCGGAAATTTAAGATAGCCGGCCCCATTGATTTGGAACGCTCCCTGCAACCGCGAATAATCGTCGAGGATATATCCATCGCCAACCCGGATTGGGCCACGAGCCCGTATTTTGCTACGGCTGAAAAAGTCGCTGTCCAAGTGGCTCTTATACCACTGTTTTTCGGCAAATTGGAAGTTCTGGATGTTGTATTTAACGGTGCGAATCTGATCATCGAGAAAGGCCCTGACGGTGTCAATAATTACACTTTTGGAGATCGCGACCAAAGCGACGCACCCAGGCTATTCCCGGCGGTTGAACGCTTCCAGGTCAATGACAGCGTCATCGATTATAAAACCGCTGACGGACACAGCATGCGCTTTGGGATCAATCACGCCCGGCTCTGGAACATTCCCGGAGAGCCGGAACGAATTGAGGCTAAGGGCTCAACCAAAGACATGACATTTACCCTCCTGCTGGCCGCTGATGGTGCTGCAGAGTTATCGACGCCTGAAAACCCGTGGTCCATTCATTTGGACATCCAAGGGCCCGATATGTCACTGGCACTTGCCGGGCAAATGGAGCAGGCATTCAAATGGCAACGGGGCGACTACCACATCAAGATCAGTGGCAGCCAGGCGGATTCTCTTGAAACACTATTTGGCGAGACTTTTCCAACCACCGGCCCTTTTGATTTATCGGCCAACGTCAATAAATATCCGGGTTCCTTCCGCGTGACCGACATCACCGCCCGACTCCAGGGGCCTGCGGAAACACCCGCACTCAATATCCTTAGTGGAGAAGCCTCCGGCGGACAGGACGATCCGCTTCAGGTTTCCGTGCAGGGGCAGTTTGGAGAAACACCGTTTGCGCTTAAGATCAACTCTTCGCAATCTCTTAAGGGTATCTCGCATACAGCCCCCTGGCCGATAGCGGCACAACTAGACGTGGTGGATACAAAATTGACCATCAAAGGAGAATTGATCCCGACCAATATCAAGGAACGTTTAGAGTTTGATGCCCGATTGCAGGGCAAAAATCTGGAGGCCCTGGCAAAATTCCTCGACGCGGGATTGCCGCAAACCGGTCCCTATCAGCTTTCATTTCGCACTCAATTTCAAGAAGATCATTTCACCTTCAGCAAACTCAAAGGCACCATTGAAAAAGTTGGGCCCTGGCAGACGCTAAGCGTTGCACAGGGCAGCATAACCGCTAACAAAAAAGGATCCCTAACGGCATCACTGGACGCCAAGCTTGACAAAGTCCCCTTAACGCTGTCCATGACAGGCGGCCCCACAGCAACCGCTAAGACCGCCAACAAGACCTGGCCCCTAAAATTTGAAGCCGCTGCCTCCGGGGCGACCATTAAGGGCGAAGGCGCTATCGGGACCAGCGAAGGCGGCAACGTCTTACAGCTTGCTACGCGTATCTCTGGCAATCGCTTTGAGAGTCTGAGCCCGTTGTTCGGTACTTCTCTTCCAGCCATCGGTAAATTCGATCTACGGGCTGACATCAACAGCGACGGTACTGGGCACCAAATCAATAACCTGCAGATTCAGGCTAGAAAAAACCGAATTACCGGAAGTGCCCGCTGGGAAGACAAAGCACCCCGACCGGCTCTGAGCGGCAAGTTGTCTGCCAAGCGCCTCACCCTCAGCGCGTTTAACGCCTCATCCAAAACAGCGGCGAAAAGCAAGTCGAAGGGGCTGTTGGATCGCCTTATAAAGTTTGAGAGTTTAAAAGCCTTTGACGCCAAGCTTGACCTTTCGGTAAAGGATATAGTGGACAGCCCTATTCCCGTTACAGACGTTAAATCTACCGTGACACTGGAAAACGGTAACCTGGGTGTCACGTTTCGCACAAAAGCGGCGGGCCACCCCGTAAAAGGTCAAATGCAGCTGCGCCAGCGTAATAACGTTGCCACTGTTTCGCTTAAGGCCAAGGCCGCTAAAATGGATGTGGGCCAAACACTTAAACAGCTAAAAATGCCGGATATCGTTGCCGGGACGGCGGAGACAGTCACCTTTGATGGCAGCAGTCGCGGGAATACGCTGCGCGCATTGCTGGCACAACCGTCCTTCACTGTGCAAATTAAGCCGGCCAACTTGACCTACACACTTGATGTTGGCGACCGGATCTACGATTTCGAGATCGAAAGTGCAGCGATTGGGGCTGATAAAGATCTGCCACTAAAGGGTGATATCAAAGGAACACTGCAGGATGTGCCTTTTAATGCCGAATTCAGCACCGCAAATTTGACCCAAATTCGCAAAGCCGGCTCCCCCCTGCCGTTGCGGGTGAAGTTTCACAGAGAAGACTTGCAGTTACAGGCCGAAGGAAGCATTAACAGGCCATTTGAAAATAAAGTGTTTGAATTGGCGTACGAAATGTCAGGCACCGACATACAGGTTATTGACCCTTTAGCCAATTTTTTGGTGCCGCTGCGGGGCGAGTTCGATACCCGGGGGCGCTTCACGGCTAATGGCAACCGTTTCACATATGAGGAAGATCTGCGGGTCGGCAAAAGTGATCTTAAGGCCAATCTTACCATTGTTCAACAAACACCGCGCCCCATAGTCAAGGGTCTCATAACCGCAACCCAAATACATATGGATGACCTGCAACTGCTGGATGTGGACAGTGAGACGCCGGCAGCCGAAAATAAATCCCGCGTCATTCCCGATTACACCATCCCGGTTGATGCCTTTTTCGCGGTGGATGTGGACATAGAATTAAACGCCAAACAAGTGCGCGGCAAATTGGGCGGTCTCGGTGAAATCATCTCTAAATTTCACCTGAAAAACGGTCAGCTCACATCTTCTTACAGCGCTACAGGGTCTAAGGGCGCCCAGTTCAACGGTGAGTTTGACGTTGATGCCGCTTCGGATCCGCCGTTGTCCAGGTTACACATAAAGGCTAACGATATTGATTTGGGATTTCTGCTGAGCAACCTGGAAGTTACCGACCTGGTTGAAGGCAACGTCGACCTGCTGGTCGATCTTGCCGGCAGCGGCACCACACGTTACAACATTCTTGGAAATGTCGCAGGCCGCATCAGCGTCATCGGCGGTCCCGGCCGAATTTCGGGCCGAAAGATCGATCTGTGGGCGGCCGACCTGGTCCCCACGATGTTATCCAACCAATGGGAAAGTGAGGATGTAACTGAAACAAACTGTCTCGTTGCCCGCATCGAGGTGGGGGAAGGCCAGGCAGCGATAGAAGAATTTTTGCTCGATACCCAGCGCATTACCATCGCCGCCGGCGGTATACTGAATCTTGAAAATGAAGAACTGGATATCATCATGGCCCCCAGACCCAAGCGGGCCAGTCTCGTCAGTCTGGCCAATCCAGTGCGAATTCAAGGCACCCTGACCGAACCGGAAGTATCGGTCACCCGGCTCCCCCGGAGACGTCAGGTGGCCGGTTCGGGCATTTTGGCAGGCCTGGTCAATCCTGCTTTCCTGGTCTTTGCCTTTAGTGACCGCGGCACCGGTGAGGCCAATCCCTGTGATGCCGCGGTGGAACATGCCCGGAACAGACTCGAAACTGAGCAGCAATGAGAGTCGAAACAGTTATCAATCGACCAGAATACACACAAAGGACACTTTAGTTGAAATCACTACACCAGGTAATGCAAACAAGCGAACGATTTTTAATCCTGACGGTTCTCATCCTGTCTCTGCTGATTGTCGGGCCGATTCTGGAGTCTTTCGTGGCTGTCAGCAACCTGATCGATGTCTTTATGACAGCCACCGTCATATGTATGCTGTATCTAATCACCAACAGAAAACGTCTGCTCTATTTTGGCGGTGTTTTGGCGGGCATAATGATCTTGACGATGTGGCTGGATAATTTCTTTGAACATGATATTTTTTCTACGGTAAGTATGATATGCGGTATTTTATTAACGCTTGTTGTGACCAAAAACACCTTAATGTTGATTATTAAAACAGAGACGGTCTCCCGGGAGGTGGTTTATGCGGCCATGCTGCTTTATATTTTGATCGCGAAGATGTGGGCCATGGTTTACATGCTATTGTATCTGATCGATGCGGCCGCCTTTAATTTGTCAGGGGGACTAGGTAATTTACTGTTATTTGAATATTATAGTTTTGTGACGCTGACCACTTTGGGCTTTGGTGATATTACCCCCCTTACCAACGTGGCCAAAATGTTCTCGGCTCTGGAGGCGGTGATCGGTCAGCTTTATCTGGTGGTGGTGATCGCCTGGTTTGTGGGAATGCGGGTTGCTACAAAGTCTAAAAACTCCAGAAAGTAGGTATTGAGTCTCGAAGTTGATTTTAGAATTTGGTTTTTCATAAGGTTTCAGTGTTTCCGCCGAAGGCGGATCAGGTGTCAGGTGTCAGCATTCAACTTTTATTCCGTGGCATGCAATCTCTCTTGAAACGCTTTTTGTCCACAGCTTTCAAGGCAAAGGTTAGGCCCTCCGGGCCAAAGACTGACACCTGAACACTGAAACCTGAAACCTTATTGAGTTTCTTGACCCTTGAGCTGATTGACAATGATGGGCACCGCCGGTGGTATGCGTTGGCTGCTGAGCGTAATATTGCGAATCATCGACAGGTGGGTGCCGTCCACTGTCCGGTGGGGCACCCCTGCCAGTTGGGTTGACGCGACTGTCACCAGGCCATCCCCCAATCCATGGGTTAGGGCAATCATATCTTTTCCCAGGTCATCCACCCATTTTTGCTGCTCAGGCGGCACTTTTCGACGTACGTCAGTCACCCAGCGGTTGATTTCACTTTCCTTCCAGGGGCTGGTCACACCGGCAATAATCAACATTTCTAACCCCGCCGGGTGCGGTCGGGCATTGAGCTCGGTTAAAAAACGGCTTCCCGGCAGCAGGTCGATCTTGGCCTCGCCGACACCGTCGATAATGGACCCCAGCCAGTCTGCTTCGCCTTTTACCAAACGCTCCAGTTGATCACGCATTTCAGCAAACACCCGGAATCTTGCCAGCTGAGAACCATGATTGGGTGTTCCCACCATAATGAAAGCTTCGACCATAGGCACCTGATGGCGATCTGCTGATCTGCCATAGTCTATTTCCGGACGGGTGAGCATTTCTCGGGTAACCAGACCCCCCATGCTGTGGGCTACAATCGAAATGGAATTGATGCCTTGTTGTTTAAACTCCTGCAGCTTGCCGAAAAACAGCTGGGCCGACTCCACGATCGGCTGGTCATTGGGGTAGCGCATCAGCCATACATTATAATCTTGTTTAACCAGTGTAGGGGCCAAATTCTGCCACACCTTACCGGGATCGTCCAGACCGTGAA
>JASJAN010000039.1 GCA_030066985.1 Desulfobacterales bacterium | reverse complement strand
GTAGCGATTGAGGCGGAGCTGATCACCCCGATTGCGATGGAAAAAGAGCTGCGTTTTGCGGTGCGTGAAGGCGGTCGTACCGTTGGTGCCGGTGTGGTCAGCGATATTATCGAATAACGCCATAGGAGTCGAACGGTGAGAATAATCGTTACCCTTGCATGTACGGAATGCAAAAGAAGAAACTATACAACCACAAAAAACAAGCGGACAACGCCTGATAAACTGGAATTCAACAAATATTGTCGCTTTTGTCGCAAGCATACACCACACCGGGAGACCAAATAACCACTTCCGGATAGCATCGGCTGAAACACGATTGTTGAATTTACGCATAAATGGAGGCTTCGGCAAACCGTTCGTATCGCCAAAGCTCGTTTTTGATGAACCAATTCCAATTTAAGGATGCAGGCCAGTAGCTCTAACGGTAGAGCATCGGACTCCAAATCCGGCGGTTGGGGGTTCGAATCCCTCCTGGCCTGCCATCTCCTTATTTAAAGGCTCAGGGTTTGAAGGTCAGGGAACGTTGGGATTCCTCATATCTTTGACGCTTTGAGCTTTAAGCATTTTAGGAGTAATATGGGACGCCTACAACGCAAAAAAACTTCTGGCGCCAAGAAAAAGAAGAAGAAATCAGCCGCATCCGCAGCATCTAAAAAGAGTCAGCAAGCCGCTGAGGTGAGCGGAAAGGTAAAAGCCCGCGCAACTAAGCGAAGTAAAGAAACCCAGGTGACAAAAACGCTTGCCGCCAAAAAACCATCTCAGGTGACCAGTACTGCGGCTGCGAAACCAAAAACAAATTTTCTGCAATCGGCGATTCAGTTTTTACGAGAGGTTAAGATAGAGCTTAAAAAAGTGACCTGGCCATCGCGCAAACAAACGATCGGCTCGACAGCGGTTGTGATTGTGTTGGTCTTAATCATTTCACTTTTTCTCGGATTCGTTGATATCGGCTTATCCAATCTGATCCGTGTCGTCTTGCAATAAAACGAGGAGGCAAACGATTGGCGCTAAAATGGTATATCATCCACGTATATTCAGGCTTTGAAAACAAAGTCAAAGTCAGTTTGGAAGAACGCATCGCCTCATCTCAACATGCGGATAAATTCGGAGAGGTTGTTGTACCAACCGAAGAGATTGTTGAATTGGTTAAAGGCAAACGCAAAACATCGGCACGTAAGTTTTATCCGGGCTATATTCTGGTGCAGATGGATCTAAACGACGAAACCTGGCATATCGTTAATGATACAGCCAAGGTTACGGGGTTTTTGGGCGGTCGACGCAAACCAACGCCAATTTCTGAGGAAGAAGCAGCGCGAATTTTAAATCGTATGGAAGCTGGCAAGCTTAAACCGCAACCAAAGTATTTTTTTGAATCCGGAGATGAGGTTCGAGTTATCGATGGGCCTTTCACTAATTTTAATGGGACGGTTCAGGAAGTCAATCCTGAAAAGGGTAAGATTAAAGTACTGGTCAGCATTTTTGGTCGTTCGACACCGGTTGAGTTGGAGTTTGTCCAGGTCCAAAAACTGTGACCCGGTTTGGGTTAAAACCCAAACCGGAGTTATTCGTTATTTGTTATTGGTTATTCGTAAAAGCGAAAGCGACGCGTGTTTAAATATCATCAAACATCAAATCCTAATAACGAATAACAAATAACTATTAACAACTAACTGAAGTAGGTAAAAACAAATGGCAAAAAAAGTATTGGCAATGATCAAATTGCAGGTAGAAGCTGGTAAAGCCAATCCATCGCCACCCATTGGTCCTGCCCTGGGGCAACATGGCGTCAATATTATGGATTTTTGCAAAGCCTTTAACGCCAAAACCGCCGATGAAGAAGGCATGATTATACCGGTTGTTATCACCGTTTATCAGGATCGGTCTTTTACATTTATCACCAAAACGCCGCCAGCGGCAGTTTTGCTGAAGAAGGCGGCGCAAATTGCAAAAGGTGCCGCAGACCCTAAACGCGAACTCGTTGGGTCTGTGACACGCCAGCAAGTCGAAGAGATAGCAAAATTAAAAATGGTTGACTTAAACGCCAATGATCTGGACGCGGCCTGCAAAATTATTGCAGGCACCGCAAGAAGTATGGGCATAGAAGTTAGCTAAAAATACCGTTGTTCGGTGCGGTTGCAAAGCGGATACGCCAGGGCGAATCCAACGGCAATCAGCACCTGTAACGTGACTGAGGGAGATATTTAGAAAGATGCCGAAACGGGGGAAAAAATATCTAGATTCCAAGAAAAAAATCGAATCAGAAGGTGTCAGCAACTTCAATGATGCCGTGCAGATGACCTTGGATACAGCGTATGCCAAGTTTGATGAAACAGTTGATTTGGCTGTAAAGCTGGGCGTTGATCCCAGGCATGCTGATCAGATGGTCCGGGGCAGCGTGGTCTTGCCCCATGGAACCGGCAAGGATATCAAGGTGTTGGTCTTTGCAAAGGGCGAAAAAGAAACAGAGGCTTCCGATGCCGGAGCTGATTTCGTCGGCAATGACGATTTGATTGAAAAAATTAAAGGTGGCTGGTTTGGCTTCGACAAAGCCGTTGCCACACCGGATATGATGGGCGCGGTTGGAAAGATCGGAAAATTGCTGGGACCTCGCGGACTGATGCCAAATGCCAAAAGCGGGACGGTTACGTTTGAGGTCGCTCGGGCTATCGAGGATCTTAAGGCCGGAAAGATTGACTTCAGAGTTGAAAAAGCAGGCATCGTGCATGCGCCGATGGGAAAAGTATCCTTCGGTGTTGACAAGATTGTGCAGAACATGGCTGCATTTTTCGATACCATTATGCGCCTTAAACCGGCTTCCAGTAAAGGGACTTACCTTAAAGGTATTGCCATCTCGACGACCATGGGGCCGGGTGTTAAGATCGATGCGGCCCTGGTTAAGGACCTGTTAAAATAACAAAGCGTGTAAACCTGATTCGGTGATTTTATTTGAGCGGCATATGAGCGTCGCCAGCGGCGCTTGATATAAATATCATCTGTCAAAGACCGTAGGTTCACAAACATGGCATCCAGCTGTGGTTGTGTTTAATCGGCACTGCCGGCCTGCCGAGACAGTTGTGAGATTCCCGTTTCTGGACAGCATTGAGCCGTGCAGAAACTTGCTATCGACAATTGCAACTCGGCAATATGAACTCCTCCGGTTTTGTCAGAAAAATGGAAAGGGGGTGTAATATAACTCGTGAATTTAGAAGAGAAAAAACGCATTGCGCAGGATCTAAATGAACGCTTTTCAAAGGCTGCAGCTGTATTCGTAACCGATTACAAGGGATTAGATGTCGCTGCCATTAATGATCTACGTCGTAAACTCTCTGCGGAAGAAGTGGAGTACCAAGTCGCTAAAAATTCGCTTCTGATCAGAGCTTCGGAAGGCACGGATGTGGCTTTGGTCAAGGATACCTTTAAAGGCCCCAATGCTGTGGCATTGAGTTATGGCGATCCGGTTTCACCGGCAAAGGTATTAACCGACTTTGCAAAAGACAATGATGTGTTTGATATCAAAGTCGGGGTCTTGGATGGCGCGGTTTTGGACAGCAGTCAGATAACAGCGCTTGCGGCTTTGCCGTCGAAGGAAGCTTTATTGGGCATGTTCGTTTCAGCCATGAACAGTGTGCCAGCTGGCTTTGTCAGAACGCTCGCAGAAATTCCGCGACAATTGATCAATGTTTTACAGGCGCTCAAGGGGCAAAAAGAAGCAGCCTAAACGTCTCAACGTAAAAACCATCACCTCGTGATGGCGTAATTTAAACTGGAGGAAAAAATGGCGAAAGAAAGTATTACGAAAGAAGATGTAATTGAATTTGTGGCAAATATGTCAGTTCTTGAGCTCAGTGAGCTGGTTAAAGAAATGGAGGAAAAATTTGGTGTGTCTGCAGCGGCACCGGTGGCCATGGTGGCTCCGGGGGCAGCGGCGGGCGAGGCCGCGGCTGCAGAAGAAAAGACCGAATTTGATGTCATTATAACTGCCGCTGGCGACAAGAAAATTGCGGTCATCAAAGAAGTTCGGGCCATCACTGGACTGGGATTAAAAGATGCCAAGGCATTGGTTGACGAAGTTCCCAAACCGGTCAAAGAAGGTGTGCCCAAAGAAGAAGCTGAAAAAGTTAAAGCACAGCTTGAAGAAGCAGGTGCCCAGGTGGAGGTTAAGTAGATTCACCTGAACTCATTGGGCAAGGAGGGGCCCATCGCAAACGGTGATGGCCCCCTTGCTCGGTGCCGGCAAAATGCCTGTTGATTCTAATCACTTAAAACAGCAAATCATAACCCCAACCAACAGTGGAGATGCCATGTCAAAAAGTTCTTTGGCACCAAAACGGATTCGGAAAAATTTTGGAAAGATAAAACAGATCGTGGGAATTCCTGATCTTATCGGGATGCAGCGCGAGTCTTTTCAACGGCTCCTGCAGATGGACATTCCTCCCGAAAAAAGGGAAGAAATCGGATTGCAGACCGTGTTTAAGTCTGTTTTTCCGATTAAAGATTTTACCGGTAGTGCATCCCTTGAATTTGTATCTTACCGATTCGGTGAGGTTAAACACAGCATTGAGGAATGCGTTCACCGGGGTATGACTTACGAGATACCGATTCGGATTACCGTGCGTTTGGTGGTCTATGAAATTGATAATGATACCGGTGTTTCAAATATCCGCGACATCAAGGAACAGGAAATATACTTTGGTACGATCCCCTTAATGACTGAAAAAGGAACATTCATTATAAACGGGACCGAACGCGTTGTTGTCAGCCAGCTGCACCGATCATCCGGTGTGTTTTTTGACCACGACAAAGGTAAAAGCCATTCCAGCGGAAAAATTATCTACAGCTCTCGAATTATACCGGTTCGGGGCTCCTGGATTGACATGGAAGTCGATCCAAAAGATATTGTCCATATTCGCATCGACCGCAGGCGCAAGTTTCCGGTCACGTTGCTGTTTAAAGCGTTTGGTTACACTACCGAAGATCTTCTCAACTACTACTATCAAACTGAAAAGATCTTTGTTAAAGGCAAACGTTATTTTAAAGAATTCAACGAAGAATTTCTAAAAGGCAAAAGAGCGAGCAAGGATGTGCGTGACGCCAAAAGCGGAGACGTCATAGTTAAAAAAGGCCGTGTGTTTACCATTAAGGCGATTAAACGCCTCAAATCTCTACGGACCAAGATGATTCCCATCAACGTGGAGGAGATTGTCGATCGTGCTTTTGCCGCAACCATTGTTGATCCGAATGGCGGAGAGCCGCTCGCAAAAGTTACTGAAATTGTCGAAGAAGATACATTGACCAAGCTCAGTGAAAATGGCATCACCGAATTTGATTTGTTGTATGTCGATTCGGCCAACAATAGCGACTCGATTCGCAAGACGCTGTTGCTGGACAAGGTTGAAACCAAAGAAGAAGCACTGATTGAAATCTATCGGCGGTTGCGACCCGGCAATCCGGCGACACCAGAGGTGGCACAGGATTTTATCGATAATTTGTTTTTCAGGTCTACCTATTACGACCTTTCCGGTGTTGGGCGGCTAAAAATCAATCAGCGTCTGGGTATCGGAAGTGAAATCAATTTAAATATTTTGCGCAAAGAAGATATTTTGCTGACGGCTAAAGCATTGGTCCAATTGCGGGATACGCAGGGCGTTGTGGATGATATTGACCATTTGGGTAACCGTCGGGTTCGCGCCGTTGGTGAATTGCTTGAAAATCAATATCGAATCGGCCTGGTGCGAATGGAGCGTGCTATCAAAGAACGCATGAGCCTTCAAGAAGTTGATGCGCTTATGCCGCACGATCTGGTAAATCCCAAGCCCGTATCAGCGGTGGTAAAAGAATTTTTTGGCACCAGCCAATTATCACAGTTTATGGATCAAACCAATCCGCTTTCTGAGACAACCCACAAGCGGCGACTCAGCGCACTAGGGCCCGGGGGCCTTACCCGTGAGCGAGCCGGTTTTGAGGTCCGCGATGTCCACCCTTCACATTATGGCCGCATTTGCCCCATCGAAACCCCGGAGGGGCCAAATATCGGTTTGATTGTATCCCTGAGCACCTATGCGCGCGTGAACCCCTATGGTTTCATCGAGACGCCTTACCGAGTTGTCAACTCCGCCAAGGTCTCCGAAGAAGTCAAATTTTTGGATGCATTTGAGGAAAAAGATCATCCTATCGCTCAGGCCAACGCACCCATTGATAATAGGGGTGCTTACGTAAACCCCCTGGTTACCAGTCGTGTTGCCGGCGAATTTATGATGGTCGAAAAGCAAAAAATTGACTTAATGGACATTTCACCCAATCAGCTGGTGAGTGTTTCGGCCTCATTGATTCCTTTTTTGGAAAACGATGACGCCAACAGGGCACTGATGGGTTCCAACATGCAACGTCAGGCAGTGCCGCTGCTGATTAACTCTGCACCGCTGGTCGGAACCGGAATCGAAGGGGTGGTAGCCCGGGATTCCGGAGTTGCTGTGGTGGCCAAACGCGATGCTGAAGTGGCTCATGTTGATGCTTCCCGGATCGTCCTAAAGCATCATCCGGCGGGGAAACCTTCAGGAAAAGATGTCACGATTTATAACCTTTCCAAATTCATACGATCCAATCAAAATACCTGTTTTAACCATCGTCCGATTGTGCGCAAAGGCGAATGGGTTGAAGCTGGGCAGATCATAGCTGATGGCCCTGCAACCGATCAAGGTGAGCTGGCCTTGGGCAAGAATGTTACCGTGGCCTTTATGCCCTGGGGCGGATACAACTTTGAAGATTCGATTTTGGTGAGTGAAAGATTGGTGCGCGATGGCGTCTACACCTCTGTTCATATTGAAGAATTTGAAGTCGTCGCCCGAGACACAAAGTTGGGCAAAGAAGAAATCACGCGAGATATTCCCAATGTCGGTGAAGAAGCTTTAAAAAATCTGGATGACAGCGGAATTATTCATCTAGGCGCTGAAGTTCAGCAAGGGGATATACTGGTTGGGAAAATCACTCCCAAAGGTGAGACCCAGCTTTCACCAGAAGAAAAACTGCTGCGGGCTATCTTCGGAGAAAAGGCCGGGGATGTCAAAGATACTTCTCTGCGAGTGCCGCCGGGGGTCCAGGGTATCGTAATCGATGCCAAAGTTTTCTCCAGACGCGGCATTGATAAGGACGACCGAACACGCCTGATCGAAGACGAAGAAATTGCATCACTGGAAAAGGACCGTGACGATGAACTGGCGGTGATTGAAGAGGTCGTTCGCACCCAGTTGGCCGACTTGCTAATCGGCAAAAAGGCTATGGCTGCTTTGAAGAAAGGCCGCAAGGTTTACGTTGAGAATGGCGCCAAACTATCAGCCGATATTTTGGTCCAGATTCCGCTGGCCCAGCTGGAAGGACTTGTCCTCAAAGATCTCAAAGTCAGCCAGCAAGTACATGAGATCCTGGAACGCTACCGTGATCAACGCGAACTCTGCCGGCTGGCCTTCGAACAGCAGGTTAGTCGCTACGAAAAAGGAGATGATCTTCCACCGGGTGTCATCAAAATGGTTAAAGTTTATGTCGCCATGAAACGCAAACTGTCGGTGGGCGACAAAATGGCCGGTCGTCACGGCAACAAAGGCGTTGTATCCCGTATTTTGCCGATTGAGGATCTGCCTTATTTTGAAGACGGCGCTCCAGTCGACATGGTGCTTAATCCGTTGGGAGTCCCATCGCGTATGAATGTCGGCCAGATTTTGGAAATTCATTTGGGCCTGGCCGCCAAGGGGCTTGGCGATCAACTCAATGCGTTGGTGCATGATCAAAAAGTCAAAGCATTACGCGATAAAATGAAGAAGATTTTTGCCGTACCGTTACAGCGCAAAGCAATCGACAGTTTGAATGAAAAGCAGCTGTTCGATTTCGCGCGCTTCTATAAAGAAGGGGTTCATATGGCGACTCCGGTTTTTGACGGTGCTAAAGAAGATGAAATCAAAGCGTTGCTAAAGGAAGCCGGACTGGATGAAAGTGGCCAGGCCATCCTCTACGATGGCCGCAGTGGCGAGCCTTTTGATGACAAGGTCACTGTGGGGACGATGTACGTGATGAAGCTGCATCATCTTGTTGACGACAAAATTCATGCGCGCTCGATCGGCCCCTATTCGCTGGTGACGCAACAACCGTTAGGCGGCAAAGCCCAGTTTGGCGGGCAGCGCCTCGGAGAAATGGAAGTCTGGGCTATGGAAGCCTATGGCGCCGCATATGCGCTACAGGAATTTTTAACCGTGAAATCCGATGACATGGCTGGCCGGACGCGGATGTACGAAAAAATCGTCAAAGGTCAAAATGTTCTCGAGCCTGGGATTCCTGAATCTTTCCGGGTCATGACCAAGGAATTGCAAGCCCTTGGGTTGGATATAGCGCTCCTGGAAGAAAGCGAGTTGGAAGCCAAAAGGTCATAATAGTTTTTTAGAAATCTTGGCGGGGTAGATTTTAAACTCAACCCAAACCTATAGGAATACGCAATGGAAACTCTTTACGATTTTTTTGCCAAACCGACTGATCCAAGAAAATATTTCGGTATTCGAATTGCGCTGGCTTCGCCGGAGCAAATTCGCAAATGGTCGCATGGTGAGATTAAAAAGCCGGAAACGATTAACTACCGCACATTTAAACCTGAGCGCGATGGGCTCTTTTGTGCCAAAATTTTCGGCCCAACCAAAGATTATGAGTGCAATTGCGGTAAATATAAACGCATGAAGCATCGAGGTGTTATTTGCGAAAAGTGCGGCGTAGAGGTTATCCAGTCCAAAGTGCGACGTGAGCGAATGGCACATATTGAGCTGGCGACACCGGTCTCGCATATCTGGTTTTTAAAAAGCCTGCCAAGCAAGATTGGCAACCTGCTGGATTTAACCTTAAAGAACATGGAAAAAGTTCTTTATTTTGACAGTTATATCGTGCTGGATCCCAAGAACACAGCGTTGACCAAAGGCCAATTGCTTTCGGATGAAAAATATATGGAGGCGCTGGAAGAATATGGCCCGAAGTTTGAAGCTGGTATCGGTGCTGAGGCGGTTCAAACCTTGTTGCAAAACATTAATCTGGAGGAGCTTTATACTGAGCTTAAGGCAGATATCAAAGCCACGGGTTCCGTTGCCAAGCGGCAGAAACTGTCCAAGCGACTGAAAATTGTAGATGCCTTTCGCAAATCAGGCGTTGATCCGATCTGGATGATTATGGATGTGATTCCAGTCCTACCACCTGATTTAAGACCTCTGGTCCCGTTAGAGGGCGGCCGCTTTGCAACCTCCGACCTCAATGATCTGTATCGACGCGTGATTAATCGCAACAATCGCTTAAAACGCCTGATTGATCTTAAAGCTCCTGAAATTATCGTGCGCAATGAAAAACGCATGCTGCAAGAATCCGTCGATGTCCTGTTTGATAACGGACGCCATGGCCGCGTGATCACCGGCACCAATAAACGGCCTTTAAAGTCTTTAAGCGACACCCTAAAAGGAAAGCAGGGCCGATTTCGACAAAACTTGCTGGGTAAACGCGTGGATTATTCCGGGCGTACCGTTATTACCGTGGGTCCGGATTTGCGTTTGCACCAGTGTGGTTTACCGAAAAAGATGGCCCTCGAGCTGTTTAAGCCGTTTGTCTATTTTCGATTAGAGCAAAAAGGGCTTGTCTCTACGGTTAAAAGCGCCAAGAAAATGGTGGAACGTGAAATTCCGGAAGTCTGGGACACACTCGATGAGGTGGTCAAAGAATATCCGGTTCTGCTGAATCGTGCACCCACACTGCACCGGTTGGGTATTCAGGCTTTTGAGCCCATTTTGATCGAGGGTAAAGCCATTCAGCTGCATCCGCTTGTCTGTACAGCCTTCAACGCAGACTTTGACGGTGATCAGATGGCGGTCCATGTGCCGCTATCAGTCGAATCTCAGATCGAGGCCCGCGTGTTAATGCTTTCCAGCAATAATATTCTTTCACCGGCCAATGGAAGCCCCATTATCGTGCCGAGTCAGGATATTGTTTTGGGCACATACTACATGACCCGGGGCGTAGACAAACGCAAAGGTGAAGGCAAGATCTTTGCGAATGTGGATGAGGTTCAAACGGCCTTTGATGCCAAAGAAGTTGATTTGCACGCCAAAATCACAGTGCGTATGCATGGTCAGCGCTATGAGACAACTGTTGGGCGGGTTCTTTTGTGGGAAATTATTCCCCAGGTGGATATCCTGGAGTTAGGCCATATCCAGGTCGACACTGAAGAGACTGCCGCTGAGGTTATCACACACATCAATGCCGGCCGAAAGTTCGCCAATCTGGTCAAAAAATATTCACAAAGTCCGGATAAACAAGATAAAGGGCTGATCGGGAAACTGAGCTTTAATGAATTTCGCAGCGTATTTGCCTGTCGCGAAGCCGATATCGAAGCTTTGTTCTCCTTAAAAGCTGGCAATACCAGTGACATCATATTTGCCGATAATGCCTATCATATTTTTGAGATTATCTCCAAAGAGCCCGCCATCCCATTTGATATTGTCAATGATGTGATGGATAAAAAGATGCTGCGTCAGTTGGTGGATTATGTCTATCGGAATCTGGGCGCCAAAGCCACTGTCATTCTTTCCGATCGACTCAAGGATGTCGGTTATAAATACTCTACCCAGGGCGGCCTATCGATCGCAATTGACGACATGATCATTCCCTCAGCCAAATGGGATATTTTGAAAAAAGCGGAAGGGCAGGTCGCTGAGATTGGACGTCAGTACACCGAGGGTCTTATTACCCAGGGAGAAAAATACAACAAAGTCGTCGATATTTGGGCCAAAGCAACCGATGATGTCGCCAATGAAATGATGGAGGCAATGAAATTGGAGCGTGCCGTTGACCAAGGCGGCAAACCGGCCGCGAAAAAGGCCCCAAAGCCGGTTTATGCTGAAAGCTTCAATCCTATCTTTATGATGGCGGATTCGGGCGCACGTGGCAGCAAGGATCAGATGCGACAGCTTGCCGGAATGCGCGGATTGATGGCCAAACCTTCGGGTGAAATTATTGAAACACCCATCAGCGCCAATTTCCGCGAGGGCCTGTCTGTGCTTCAATACTTCATCTCTACGCACGGTGCACGCAAAGGTCTGGCAGATACGGCCCTTAAAACAGCCAATTCCGGTTATCTGACACGCCGCCTTGCTGATGTTGCTCAGGATTGTGTGGTCAACGAGCGTGATTGCGGCACCACCTTAGGCGTTGAAGTGGAACCGTTGATGGAAGGTGGTGAGATCATTCAACGGCTGGGTGAACGAATTTTAGGGCGAACACTGCTGGAAGATATTCATGATCCGTATACCGATGAAGTTGTCGCCAAAAATGGAGATGATATTGATGAAGCTGCGGTCAAAGCCATAGAAGAAACCGGCATCACCAATATCAAGATTCGCTCTGTTTTAACCTGCAAGGCCCAAAGAGGTGTGTGCAGCAAATGTTACGGCCGCGATCTGGCGCATGGACGGCCCGTAGAAATCGGGCAGGCTGTTGGGATCCTGGCCGCTCAGTCCATCGGGGAGCCCGGCACCCAGTTGACCATGCGCACATTTCACATCGGTGGTACCGCCAGTCGGCGGGTGGAGCAGGCCGATATTCGAGCGCGCACGGACGGAACCATTAAATATGTTGATCTGAATGTCGCTAACAATTCTGAAGGTCAGTTGGTGGTCATGAACCGACGCGGTGGTAAGTTTACCATTATCAGCAAAACCGGACGTGAACTGGAAACCTTTCCGGTTATCTACGGGGCGCACATCAAGGTCAAAGATCGCGGCAAAGTAAAAGCCGGTGACCTGCTGGCGACCTGGGATCCGTTTACCACTCCGATTATTGCCGAGGTTAACGGCACCGTAAAGTTTGGTGATATTCTCGCAGGACAAACCATGCAGGAAAAGGTTGACCCGATCACCGGAAAATCCAGTAAAACCATTATCGAGTCCAGGAGCGGCGATGAGCGGCCGCGCATATCCATTAAGGATAAAGACAGCAAAACCGCCAAACTGCCTGGATCATCGGCCATGGCTCGCTATATTCTGCCTGTCAATGCCATTTTGCTCGTTGAGGAGACCGATCCGGTTAAAGCCGGCGATGTAGTTGCCAAACTGCCCAGGGCCACCACCAAAACCAAAGATATTACCGGCGGTTTGCCTCGAGTGGCCGAGCTTTTTGAAGTTCGTAAGCCCAAAGAAGTTGCGGTTCTAAGTGAGATTGATGGCTATGTGTCGATTGCCAAAAGCACCAAAAAGGGCAAACAAAGAGTGACCATTTCACCGGTCGATGTGGGTGATAAGAAGGAATACCTGATCCCAAGGGGCAAACATATTAATGTGTATGAAGGTGATTACATCCGCGCCGGTGAACCACTCATTGGCGGCTCCGCCGTACCGCAGGACATCTTAAGCATCAAAGGCGAGGTCGCCCTTGCGCGATATCTGGTTGATGAAGTGCAAGAGGTTTATCGACTGCAGGGTGTGCGCATCAACGATAAACATATTGAAGTCATCGTGCGGCAGATGATGCGACGCGTAAAAATACTCAATGTGGGTGATACTGATTTTGTTACCGAAGAGCAGGTCGATCGCATCAAGTTTGAACAAACCAATAAAGCGGTCATTGAAAAAGGCGGCAAACCGGCGACTGCCGAGCCTTTGATTCTGGGCATCACCAAAGCCTCGTTGAGTACCGACAGCTTTATCTCAGCCGCTTCATTCCAGGAAACGACCAAAGTCCTGACAGATGCCAGTGTCGCTGGTGCGGTCGACGATTTGCGCGGACTGAAGGAAAACGTCATCATGGGGCGGCTGATACCAGCCGGAACCGGTTTGAAGGATTACGGTGACGTTTCGGTCGAAATGAGCGAAAATCCCTAACCGCTGCAGCAGCTTTTTTTTAAGCGGTTTTTTTAACAAAATGCTTGACAATACAGCGTTTCCTGTATAAATACGGTCATTTTACCAGATTCGTAATTTTATCAGATAAAAAGGATAACGAATAAAGAGGATAACGAATGCCAACGATTAACCAACTTGTTCGCAAAGGCCGTAAAACGGTCAAACAGAAAGTAACCACACCGGCGCTCAAAGGTGCGCCCCAAAAGCGCGGTGTGTGCACACGGGTATATACGTCGACTCCTAAAAAGCCGAATTCGGCCTTGCGCAAGGTCGCGCGTGTGCGATTGACGACCGGCGTTGAAGTCACCGCCTATATACCGGGGATCGGTCACAATCTACAGGAGCATTCAGTGGTTTTGGTGCGTGGCGGGCGCGTCAAAGATTTACCCGGTGTTCGTTATCATATTGTACGTGGGACCTTGGACACGCTTGGGGTTGAAGACCGCAAACAGGGCCGCTCCAAGTACGGTGCCAAAAAACCCAAGTAACGTTAGTTATTGGTTTATAGTTATTTGTTATTCGTTGTATTCTGATAGGATAACATCCTTATATCTAATAACTAATAACAAATAACCAATAACGATTTTCAGGAGAGTATATGCCAAGACGTAGAGAAATTCCGGAACGCGCTACAACGCCGGATTCCAAATATAGCAGTGTTTTAGTCGCCAAGTTTGTCAATTGTATTATGCGTGATGGGAAAAAGAGCGTAGCTGAGTCAACCTTGTACAACGCGCTGGATGTCATCGGTGAAAAGACGAACGAACCTCCGCTGAAAATGTTTGAGCAAGCTGTGGATAATGTGCGACCTCTGATTGAAGTTAAGTCCCGGCGCGTGGGAGGTTCAACGTATCAGGTTCCAACCGAAATTCGTCCCTCCCGCAGAACCGCTTTGGGCATTCGATGGATTATTACTTATGCTCGCCAGCGTCCGGAGAAAGGCATGGCCAATAAGCTGGCCGCGGAGTTACTGGATGCAGCCAACAAAAGAGGCGCTTCGGTAAAGAAAAAGGAAGACACCCATAAAATGGCTGAAGCCAACAAGGCTTTTGCCCATTTCCGCTGGTAAGCAGAAACCCAACTCACCATGGGCCAATTGCATAGCAATGCACAACATTGACGGTGTGCTATGCACCTCGCCCGTGCATGTTTAACTGATGAGAGGATGAGAAGATGTCGAAGGAGAAGTTTGAGCGAACCAAGCCGCATGTAAATGTGGGGACCATCGGGCACATTGATCATGGTAAGACAACCCTGACAGCGGCGATCACCAAGCATTTGGGCCAAAAAGGCTTGGCGGATTTTATACCGTTTGATCAAATTGACAAAGCGCCTGAGGAAAAAGAGCGCGGGATTACCATTGCCACCGCGCATGTGGAGTATGAGACCGACAATCGGCATTATGCGCACGTGGATTGTCCGGGTCATGCGGACTACATTAAGAACATGATCACCGGCGCAGCGCAGATGGACGGCGCGATATTGGTGGTGGGCGCCGATGATGGTCCGATGCCCCAGACCCGTGAGCACATTTTGTTGGCGCGTCAGGTGGGTGTGCCGCGGATTGTGGTATTTTTAAACAAAACCGACATGGTCGATGATGAGGAGTTGATTGAGCTGGTGGAGTTGGAGTTGCGGGAGTTATTGGACAAGTATGAATTTCCCGGCGATGATACGCCCATTATCAAGGGTTCGGCGCTTAAGGCCTTGGAGTCCGATGATTCTGACGGTGAAGAGGCCAAGTGTGTATTTGAGTTAATGGATGCTATTGATTCGTATGTGCCGGAGCCTGAGCGCGATGTGGACAAGCCGTTTTTGATGCCGATAGAGGATGTATTTAGCATATCGGGTCGGGGTACGGTGGTCACGGGTCGAGTGGAGCGCGGTATCATCCATGTGGGCGATGATGTGGAGATTGTGGGGATCCGTCCGACGCTAAAGACGGTGTGCACGGGAGTGGAGATGTTTCGCAAGCTTTTGGATGAGGGTCGTGCGGGTGACAACATCGGTGTGTTGTTACGCGGCACCAAGCGCGATGAGGTTGAGCGCGGTCAAGTGGTGGCGATTCCGGGCACGATCACGCCGCACACCAAGTTCAAGGCTGAGGTGTATATATTAAGCAAGGAAGAAGGGGGGCGTCACACGCCGTTTTTCAGTGGCTATCGGCCGCAGTTTTATTTTCGCACCACCGATGTGACAGGGATATTGACGTTGCCTGAGGGTGTGGAGATGGTGATGCCGGGTGACAATGTAGCGATTGAGGCGGAGCTGATCACCCCGATTGCGATGGAAAAAGAGCTGCGTTTTGCGGTGCGTGAAGGCGGTCGTACCGTTGGTGCCGGTGTGGTCAGCGATATTATCGAATAACG
>JASJAN010000038.1 GCA_030066985.1 Desulfobacterales bacterium | reverse complement strand
GTGTTGGGTTAAAAACTCCCCGACCCCTCAATTAATTAAATAAAAAAATCTGATAAAATTTGAGCTGAAGTTTATTTATCCACAGACCTGTCCGCCATTTTTGTGGAGGATTACGCACCCGCCCGCCTCGCCTTGCGGACTCGCATGGCGGGCGTGGGATTCACACAGATTTTTTACTAAAATTTAAAAAGAATACAATCTACCGACGATTTAACGATACTCAATATCACACCCAATTCTTAACCGACAATCTATGTCCAGAATCAAATTCTACGGCCAGAAATTACATCGATAATGAATCGATAAGCTGTCAATTAATTAGACACTTATCTGTATATTCGGTTTACGAATACAGGTCTCCCCAGAAATCACACCGCGGCCATTCAAATTCATTAGATTTAGAATTAGAATTAATATCAGCATGTTAAATAAAACTCAAATTTTGATATTCAGTCCGCCGGATCTGGCACAAATTGTGCGATAATCATGAATAGAGATAGAGGAGGGTAAGGTGATATTCACCTGATCTTCAACCAAGGAGGTGGATAATGAATATAATGCCTCGTTATGAAGTCAGATATGGCGAAAATGGTGAATGGATCGAAATTTCTGAAATTGAATTCATGAATGGGTTATATAAATTGTACAATCGGGTCACCCCGGCCATCAAGGAGATGATAAATGGTAAAGAAGTCCGCACCCCGGATGCTCATTACCGTCTAAAATGGCAGTTCAAAAACCCTCGGGTGACTAAAATAGACCATAGCCATGCGCCCACCGTTTAAGATTGATTCTTGGATTTCAGCGGATCGATACTGGTTTACCTTAAGGGACGCCCATAAAATTCTCAGTTTTCAAATGAATATTAATTAACCGCAGACATACGCATACTTGCGCAGATAATCTAAGGAAACTCTGCCCCGTCCTTCGGTAAAACCATCAAATAAGGGTACCTACCAGGGTATTGGAGTTGGTAAAATAACCTGGAAAATACCCTAAGCATGATGACGCCAGTCGTTTGCCACGGCAATAGCTGTGCTATCATTAAAAATTCTGTGGATAAAAGGCAGAGCTCTCTATGGCTCTGTTTTTTTATCTTATAAAATAAAACATATCTTCAACAAATTATCACCTTCAGAACTTTCAATTATTATTGACTAAAGCCCATCAATTTTGCTCTAAATTCCTATAACTTATTGCTGAACTTCCTATTCCATCTGACCTGAAGCGGTACTCTATTTTCAGCGTCGAATCCTCTTACTGACCTGACTTGCACGCTCCTCCGAAATTCCAAAAGATAAATCTTGTGACTCAAACCATGGTCTAAAAGGAGCTCATAATGAATTGGCCAAAAGCATCTCTTTTACTGATTGCAGCAGTTGTGTTTGTGATTTCAGGGTGTGCGACCTACAAACGGCAAGGTGTTAAGATCGGTGCACTGGACAGTTACGAATCCAAGGCGTCGGTCAAAGGCATAACGATTGCTGCTGACCCCATTGACAATGAGGCAGAGGCCAAAGAGAATTTTTATGTGGATGTAACCAAGGTCAATTTTTACCCGGTTCTTATCATCATTCAAAATGAAACCAGTGACCGGATTTACTTTATGAAAGAATCTGTCGAATTGACAGACCCCAGGGGCAACCATTACCGTCCCCTCCCAAGCGAGGTAATGGCAGATGCCTGTGAACACAACAAATTGGTCTATGCGCTGCTCGGTGGTCTTTTTTCATATATGTCTGCGGATGAAGCCAACCGCAAGATGGCATTGGATTGGCAGAACAAGGAGGTTCCCGAAACCAGCATTACCAACCCCGGGCGTACGCGTTACGGGTTTTTATATTTTGAGCTTCCCGAAGGCGAAACGCCCAGTGAATACACGCTCAGCCTTATCGCTGAAGTATTGGAAACCAAGGAAAAATTTCCGATTGATATCGTGCTGCCAAAAACCGCGATCAGAACAGCAAGTAAAGTAGACCGCGCTCAAATACCGGTTGCTTTTAATCCGCAAGAACCCTGGACGGGAAAGTGGAAAGTGGAAGGCTCACGGATAGTAGGCGGAACATGGGGAATGAAACAAAGCGGGCGAACCGTAAAATCCAATAGTGACAGTTTTTATCCAATTGAAGCTAAAGTTGTCGGAAACCAACTAGAAGGAAAGGTTGTTGGGGATTATGATACAGTCCACAAGTTTGTTTTAAATCTTTCTTCAGATGGGCAGTCATTTGAAGGCACTGCAATATCCGGCTGTCGAAATGCAACTGTAATTTTAAAGGGCAGGAGAGAATAAAGCATTTTTTAGGTTTCAAAAGATCAGGACTGAGAAAATTAGATTAGACGCCAATCCGCCTGCGGCGGTAATATCATACCTAACGGCTAAAATTCAAAAACCGTTTAGCCAACCCATCAACTTTATCACCAATCAACCCGTCATCCAGTTAGCTGATCAACCCAATTTACATTTTGTTACAAAAAGGTGCTTTTATAAAAGGACAACATTGTGGTATCAGATCAGATATAACCGCTAAAACTGAAGCTGAAGGAGATGGAAAATGTCGCAGGATAGGCAGAAATGTTCGCGTAGGGAATTTTTCAAAATCACCGGTGCAGCTGGAGTGGGATCGGCCATGGCTTCCCTGGGAAGTGTTGCCGGGGCGCAGGATTCCGGTTTGCAGCAGGTGCCCACCCGGCCTTTTGGCAAAACCGGCCAGCAGGTGTCAATCCTGTCTTTTGGCGGCAGCCAGAACCTGAGCGCCAAGCAGCTCCTGTTGCGGCAGGCATTTAAGATGGGCGTGACCTACTGGGATACGGCCGAGATGTATTCGGGCGGCAAAAGCGAAGCGGCCATGGGCAAATACTTAGCCAAATACCCGGATGACCGCAAAAAAATCTTTCTGGTCAGCAAAGGCCGCTCCTCGGAGCCGGCTGAATTAAGCCAGTTGCTCAAACAATCTTTTGAAAGACTGCAGACCGATTATATTGACCTGTATTTTGTCCACATGGTCAAAAATGTTGAAAAGCAGCTGACCAAAGAGGTCAAAGCCTGGGCTGAAAAAGCCAAGTCTGCGGACAAAATCCGTTTTTTTGGCTTCAGTACCCATAAAAACATGGAAAACGTTATGCTGGAAGGCGCCAAGCTGGGCTGGATCGACGGCATTATGACCACCTACAATTACCGTTTAATGAACACTGATGAAATGAAAAGGGCGGTGGATGCCTGCACTAATGCCGGGATCGGTTTAACTGCTATGAAGACCCAGGCCAAATTTTTTGCCCGTTTCTATGCGGATGTCGGCAGCGAAAGCGAGGCAGAGGTTGCGCTCAGCGATCGCTTCATCAAAAAAGGTTTTACCCCAGAGCAGACCAAACTCAAGGTGGTCTGGGAAAACCCTGCAATTGCCAGCATCTGTTCGGAAATGCCTAATATGACCATTTTGCAGGCCAATGTGGCCGCAGCATTGGATAAAACCGAGCTTTCCCTGCAAGACCGGCAACTGCTGGAGGGCTATGCGAAGGCATCGGCACCCGGCTATTGCGCGGGTTGCGGCAATGTGTGTGAATCGGCGCTGAGTGCTGATGTTCCGATCAGTGATATCATGCGCTACCTGATGTATCATGACGAGTATGGCAGGCAGCAAAGAGCGATGCGGTTGTTTAAGGGCTTGCCGGAACAGATGCGCGAGCAATTGAAGCGCGTAGATTATGCCAGAGCAGAGCAGCGCTGCCCGCAGAAGATGCCGATTGCACGGTTGATGGCCAGAGCGGCGGAGGTTTTTTGCGGTGATGGGACAATAAAGACTTGATTTTTTTCCACCGCAGAGTTTGACGAAAGTTTTTTTTAGACAGGATTAACAGGATTTTTCAGGATTACTTTTTCTTTTGGCCATTCCCCGGAAGGGAATGGCCAAACCCAATCCGCCTGCGGCGGAAATAACAGACCTTAAACAACGGCTATTACTACACGCTACCGTTTTGCCAACCAATCAACCAGTTTACCAGCCAACTAATCGACTTAATAACAAATCAACTATTTAACTAGAAGCTGTCTCAAAAATAGTAGATCACGCCCAAGGGCAAGGCGAAAACCGATTCAAAAGTGGAGCATACACGTTAGTATTCGAGCATTTTGAATCGGTTTTTAACACAGCCCTTGGGCGTTAGATGCATTTTTGAGATAGCTTCTAATTCTGTATGCCGGGTGGTTCAGAAAACTGGGTTTTGTTCTTCTGGTAGTGGTAGGATTTGACAAGGGCTTTGACAAAATGGCGGTTTTCAAAGTCAGTGCCGCACAGGTTGATGCCAACATTGAAAAGACCGCAATCATTTTTAACACAATATATCACCGAACCCCGCACTTCCATTTGCTTCTGATTTAAATCAAAAAACATTAAAATGATATCTTCTGAGGCGATGGGCTGAAATGTTTCAATCCGGATTCCGGTCTGGCACACATCCCGCACCATGGCAACATTATGGTGTGACGACCTTCCTTGCGCATTCACACTCAAAAATGCAATCGGATCGCAAACGCTAACTCGGGGATTCTTTCGTCTTTCTTCCTGATGCATACCTGTATTATCGGCTTTGCCATTGAAATCTTTATTTATTTAAGGACTTAAGAAATTTTGACAAATGGCCGATATTAGTTCCGTCCTTTTCGACCCTGCGAGACAATTGAATATAGGTGACGACACTGAACTGAATGAACCCTACTGACAAAAGGTGATAAATGTTAAAAGTCCCTGAATTTATTAGAAAATCGGCACTACATCAATTCAAGATCGATAAAAACACCATCGAGCATATCATCGAAGGCACCATTGTGATCAATTCGATAGAATTGATGATCGAAATTTTAAACAAATTTCCGGACAAACCTAATCTGGTTCGTATATATGCGGATTTACTATTAAAAAACAAGATGCACGATGCAGCGGCCAAAACGTATAACCGGGCCGCCATGCTGTTTTTGGACAACAACCAGATGTTACCGGCGATAGTGGCCAAAATATCTCAGTGGCACATTGAGATGCCGTCCGATAAAAATGTGAAGGCCTTTTTGACCCAGCTAGACAGCAGCCATAACAAAAAGCTGCCAATCGGCCATTTTTTTTCCAAATTGGGTATCCAGGAGCTAAAGGCGCTGTGCTCTCTGTTTGAAAATGTGCGTCTGTCGGCCAACGAGGTGGTCAAACAAATTGGCGACCCCGAGGATCATCTGTATTTTATTGTTTCCGGCCGCTTAAAGGATTCCATCTACCTGACGCTGCAAAATCAAAGAAAGGTGTTTCGCAAACCCACCCTGGAATTGGCGGAAAATGATTTTTTTGGTGATATCTATCCGTTCAACAAGGAGCAGCGCTCGCAGTCCTATATTGAAACCCTCGAGCCCACAGAATTGGTCAGGGTGCCCAAAGAAAAGCTCATGCGCATCTGTCGCAAATACCCCAACATCGAGTTGGGCATTATCGACCTGCTGAGCATCAGGTCTTTTACCGACCAAGAGGAAACTACTGAGACCATACGCAAGGAAACCCGCCATAAATTTTCCCTGATGCTGGAGCTTGAGATTTACCCGGAAGACTCGCCTGATGAAGCCATATACCTGGAAGGCGCCTCGGAAGATATCTCCATCGGGGGCATGAGCATCATCATCGATGCCAAAAGACTCAGTGAACCCTGGAACATCTCCTCGCTGCACGAAAGTGCCGCCGATGCTAAAATATTCGTCAGCGTGGTCACCCATACGCTGCTGTTAAAGATATCCGGCAAGGTTGCCTGGCGACGTGAGGTAGTGCACAGCGGGGCCAAGGCGCTGGCGCTCGGGATGCAGTTTGATGAGATGTCGCCCAAGGTGCGGGGGCTGTTGTTTGCGTTGTTTAACAGTTTAGATTGATTGTTTGGTCTTAATTAACCGCACACCACGAAGCAATGGTTTATCTCACCGCAGAGACGCAGAGTTCGCAGAGATAATTTTTCATTTTGCTTTCCGTTGAGAGGACGGAAAGCAAAAAACAATCTGCCTATGACCTGTTTCAAGGGCTCGGATGAGCTTCGGTGGTATTTATTTGAGTCATGTAAATTATGTTGCCTAGTAATGAAATATTGAATTTGCCCGGAGGGCTTGGGTTTATTTCTTTTCGGCCTCCATGCCATGCCATAGCTTTAGCGACGGCAGGTCACCGAAAAGAAATAAGAAAATGACCCTTTGCGCCCTCTGCGTCTTTTCGGTGAGTATTAAGAGGTCCATGCGGCCCTGGCCATGATGAAATGAAAAAGGGGCCCTGTTGAGCCCCTTTTAAAGATTAAAGCCGCTGCTGATTATAATGAGCACTCTTCGAAACAGTTGCGCTCGCGAGTCTTGCAAATCGAAGCGCCCTCTTCTGTTTCCATGCAATGAACATATTCTTCAACACAGCGACTATCGCATTCGAAATCTACCGGGCGAGGTTTTTGACTGTCATCCATAATAACCTCCTTTTGTCCGAACGATATGTCACACCACTCGGTGCAATCTAATATCCTGGACGATTGCTGTGAACGTTAAATTTTCCAGCCCCCTTTCAATAATTAAAAATAATCACCGTTATCACGCAGGGCAATCCCGGCCCACAAAAGGGCAGGCAGGACATTTTAACGAAAAACCCACCCCTCTTTACAGACAATCCATCAGGATTTAACTTGAACTCATCAAGGAGATCGTTTCCTATGATCCTAAAACCGATCACGTCGAGAAGAATCTTACCTTTTTTAACGATGCTGGCGGCATTATGCTGGGTCCCGCTGATTGTCGGCGCTGAAGAAGGCCGCAATAAATCGCAGGGGACAGCTGCCGGTTCACATCTTTTGGACGGCAAAGACTTTATCGGGCCCACCGGAGAAAAGGGCAAAAAAACCCACCATGAAGATGTATTGGTCTTTAAAGACGGCCTATTCACCTCATCCATGTGTTTTGAATATGGGTTTACGGGTGGCCCCTATACGGCCTGGGCCGAAGGGGATCTGATCCATTTTGAAGCTGAGACCCACAGCCCCACCCATGGCAAGATGAATTGGAAAGGCACCCTGGATGGCGACACCATGGTCGTCGATTATTCATGGACCAAGAAAAGATGGCTTTGGACCACCTATCGCGAATACTGGTTCAAGGGAACGCTGCAAAAATAATACGGTGATCACCATGTCTGAGGCCCGCCCGGTAGCTGCCGAAACCGCCAAGCTCAAACTGCTGGTTAAAATTTTGCTGCTGATCGGCTGTCTGGTGCTCATCAATTATGGCGGCGGCCTGGTGGTGCACAAACTTAATTTTCAACTCTGGCCCGAGCATGAACATTTGATTGTGACGATGCTGTGGCTGTCTATCGGGGTCTATATCCTGTGGATGGCGATGCCTTTTGTGCCGGGTATCGAGCTGGGTCTGGCGCTGATGGTCATGCTTGGCCCGCCGGGAGTCGTCCTGGTCTATGTATGCACCCTGCTGTCCCTGTCGCTAAGCTTTGCCGTTGGCCGCCTGATACCGCTGAAGGCTTTTGCCCGATTTTTAGGCTGGCTGCATCTGAACAAGGCCCGGGACCTGGTGCTGAAGCTGGAACCGATGAATCCTCAGGAAAGATTTGACATTCTGCTGCAAAGTGCGCCCTCCAAAATTGTCCCCTTCCTACTGCAACATCGCTACTTGATGATTGCCCTTATATTGAATCTGCCCGGCAACGCTTTGATCGGCGGTGGCGGGGGCATTGGCCTGATTGCCGGAATGAGCAAACTCTATACGTTTCCCAGATTCTTTTTGCTGATCAGTGTGGCAATAACACCGCTGCCGCTTTTGTTTCTGGCCGGCAAGTGAGATTATGGTTGGCCTGCTGAGCCCGTTGAGAAAGGAAAATGTCTCATTTTATTTTTTTACCGGCAAACGGAACAATCTCGTTTCACGAGGACCTGCGGCGCGCAACGGGCTCAATCTAAAGACCTTAAATGCAGTTTTAAGACAGCTTCTAATTTTATACTTGTAATAAAGTGCTTAAAGGCTTATGGTCATTTCTGAGGGGACAAGACCACCGTATGCCGGCAGCGGACCTAACCGTTGCATCCGACCACTGAGTTGGCTTTTGCGTAAAGCGACTTCTCACCGCGCACCATCGACCTGCAGCCAAGTATCAAACGACTTCGCATGCGTTTAGCACCACCGGTTTGAAACCGAATTTTCAATCTATTGTTCATAGGTTTCGGCAAGGTAACCCGAACTTTTCTCCCGTCGTGTTGAGCCCCTCCTTGCAGTTCACCACTCAACAGAAAGGAGGTTACCATGGACAAGCCCACCGTAAACTATGAAAGCCTGATTCGCATCACCAAAGCCCTTTCCATGATTCGGGATCCGGAAGAGATCATCCTGATCACCGTCGAAGGTGTGAAACACGCCCTTAATGTCAAAGGCTGCACCCTGTTTCTCTTCAGCCCCAGAAGCAAAGAGCTCAAGCTGGCCGGCAGCTATGGATTGAGTGAAGAATATCTAGACAAGGGGCCGGTCAGTGCGCTGCATTCGATTGCATCATCTTTGCAGGATGTCCAACCGGTGGCCATTTATGACGTGACCGATGATCCCCGGCTTCAATATCCGGAAGAGGCGAAAAAAGAAGGCATCGCCTCAATCTTGGCGGTACCAATTGTCATCGGAGAACGGCTGATCGGGAGCATGCGGGTTTACACCGCCAAGCCCTGGGAATTTACCCTCAATGACGTTAATTTCGTCCAGGCCGTGGCACAGATTGTTGGTATGTCCCTGGAAATGTGCCGCGTGACCAAGGGCCTAAAAGACAGCATCGATATATTGAAAACCATGCGGGACCCGCGGACCTATAAGTCGACCCGGCGAACGCCTTACGAGGGGGTTCCTAAAAGCGTAAGCAGTGACGAATTGGCGCAGACCAGCAGCTAATCGCCAACGATAGACGAAAGCGTGGGCAACTCATCTTGTTCACGCTTTCATAGTTTTAAAGGCGCACCATAGCCATATGTTTAAAAAAAATCACAGCGCTGTTTGATTTTGTATAATTTTTAGGCCCCAAAAAAGGGGGCCAACATTTAAAAAACATTAAAATTCAGTTACTTAAGAATTTGGCACAACACTTGTATAATGAATTGATGCTATCGGGATGGACAATCAACGCTTAGAAAAAAGATAAGGAAAACAACCCAAGATGTACAGCAACTTTATTCCAAATGCCCAAATCGAAAATATCGAAAGAAGAAAAGATGCCCGCAAAAGCGTCAACAGCCGCCGGCTGGTAGTTGCCGACTGCCAGACCATGGAGGGTGACTTTCAGGCCCCCATTAACAATATCAGTTCGGGCGGTGTGTTCCTTGACACCAAGCAGCGGCTATTTGTCGGGCAGGAGATCGCCATCAAATTTGATTTTCCCGGCGTGCATAAGACAATCATGGCCAACGGCGAGATTGTTCGAACCTCATATGAAGGCGCCGGTATAAAATTCAGGATGTTTTTTCAAAAATAAAGCCATCGCAATACGCCTCCCAATGGCCTAAAAAGACAGCCCGGATCCAGGGGCTGTCTTTTTTTTGGGCTGTCTGCCCAATAAACCAGCCAACCCCTTGAGCAGTCAATCTGTCCAGCAACCTCTCTCGTTCTTAAGCGTTGATCGGACCGCAAGGGTTGTGTATGAAGAAAGAGACCATCCGTCTTTAAGTGGTCTATTGCGCCAAACCCCATTTACAGGAGCTTTTTTATAATGGATCTTAAAAAAGACATCCGCAAAACCAAGGATTTGGTTGTCAAAATGCGCCGCGATCTGCACCTGATTCCGGAAACGGCCTACACCGAAAAGAAAACCGCCGACTACGTAACGCGCTATTTGAAAACCCTGGACCTGGAGGTGCATACCGGCATCGCCCAATACGGGGTGGTGGGGGTGCTGGATACCGGCAGACCGGGCAAGACCCTGCTGATCCGCTCGGATATGGATGCGCTGCCCATCACCGAAGAAACCGGTCTGGATTTTGCGTCCACCCACGCCGGGGCCATGCATGCCTGCGGTCATGACGGCCATATGTCCATGGTGCTGGGCGCTGCCACGGTCTTATGCAGTATCAAAGATCAGCTCAACGGCACGATTAAATTTTTATTCCAACCGGCTGAGGAAGGCCCCGGCGGCGCCAAGCCCATGATCGAGCAAGGGGTAATGGAAAATCCAACCGTGGATTATGCCATTGGCTGTCATCTGTGGCCGCACATCGCCGAGGGCACCATCGGGGTAAAGGCCGGCCCGCTGATGGCGGCCATGGACCGTTTTGACCTGCGGATTATCGGCAAGGGCGGGCACGGCGCCATGCCCCATCTGTGCGTGGATGCCCTGGAGGTCGGCACCCAGGTGGTCAACGCCCTGCAGCGCATCGTCAGTCGTCAGATGAACCCCTTGCAGCCGTCGGTGGTCACCGTCGGCGGTTTCCATTCCGGGACCGCTTTTAATGTCATCCCCGACGAGGCGGAGATATTCGGCACCACCCGCACCTTTGACCGCGACATCTGGAACACCTGGCCCGAACGTTTAGACAACATCATCGGCGGTGTGTGCCAATCCATGGGTGCCACTTATGAACTGACATATTCACAGGGATACCCCCCTTTAATCAATGATGCCGACATGGCCCAGGTGGTGGCCGCCGCCGCTGCCCAGGCGGTCGGTGAAGAAAACGTGATGGCACCCGAATCCACACTGGGCGGTGAGGATATGGCCTTTTTTTTGGAAAAATCCAAAGGGTGCTTTTTCTTCCTGGGGGTTGGCCGGGAAGGCGGCGCGTCGATTCACACCTCCCGCTTTGATTTCAATGAGGATGTCCTGCTGGTGGGCATTGAAACCTATTGCCGGGTGGCGTTGGACCTGCTGGGATAACGCCTGCCTACTGATTGGGCGCTGGCGCCCCATCTTAGCGGGATCCACCTGCCGTTGAGCCACTTGATTTTTTTTAGACAGGATTTACAGGATTATCAGGATTCTTTTTGGCCGTTCTCCAGAAGAGAACGGCCAAACCCAATCGCCTGCGGCGAGAATTTCGTGCCTTTAGCAACTAAATTGATCACATTAACAAATTAGAAATCCACCACAAAGATTGGCGGACAAGTCCTCCAAAAGGCTGGCGGATAAATCTGCGGTTAGTAAAAATTTACGGGGTAACGGCTACAAATGGCGGGCGCTGGGCTTACAATCAACTTGACTTTGGCGTTATATTACTGGTATTGGAAAGGCGTTTACATGAATATGTTGAATAATAACCAATAGATTCCGGATTTACGATGGACAAATTGGCCACCATTCAAACACACTAAAAGCCCCGTTTTTCTTTCGGAAAACGGGGCTTTATATTCAAATGTAGAACAGGCGATTCATTAACTCGAGGCTGTTTCAATAATAGCAAAGTACTAATTCAGGTATTTCGGTTAAGTCCGCCGGCGGCGGATTGAGCCGGTTGAGGAAGGAAAGTGTCTAATTTTATTTTTTAACCGGCAAACGGGCCAACCCGCCAGAGGCGGACATGCGGGTAACGGGCTCAACCTAGGAACCTTAAATGCATTTTGAGATAGCTTCCCATTGAATAAGGAGGTTTGAGGATGAAGAACATGAAAAAAGCGATCCCAATCCTGGTGTTATGTCTGGCCCTGGGGGTCTGGCTGGTCGGCTGCGCCAGCAGCGGCAAGGGCAAGCCGGAGACGGTCAACTGTGACGCCAAGATCCACTGGTCAGTGACCGAACAGGTCCAACTCACCAATTTTGGCTGCGTGCTGGACAAACACGGCGGCCAGGATTCTCTGATTTTTACCGTCGGTCTCATGAACCCGACCGAAAAGCCATTGCGCTACCGGGTCAACATCTTTTTAGAAGATATGGACAAAGCAGCCGGACATTATGTACCGCGCAAAGGCAAACCGCCGGTGGTTGCTCCCGGCAAATCCGCAACGGTAAAAATCCCGTTTATCGGCACAAAGGAACGCTCAAAGAAAATCTCGGTAATGGTCACAACGATGAGCCAGTAGTCACTTGCCATCACATCAATTCATAGCCGAAATTAAGGAGGAAGTTTAAGATGAAAAAGCTAGGATCCAAATGTGTCCTCACGGGCATTTTACTGCTATGTGCGATTTTATTGATTAGCGGTCCGGCTCTGGCCCGCACTGAATTCGTTTCCATCGGAACCGGCGGCACTGGCGGGATTTACTACCCCTACGGTGGTGGCGTGGCCGAAATCTGGACCAAATATGCAGAAGGGGTCCGGGCGGTGGCCGAGGTTACCGGCGCCAGTGTTGAAAACGTCCGGCTGGCGCACAAGGGCGAAACCGTCATTGGTGAAGTCATGGGCGATGTGGCCGTAGCCGGCTACAAGGGGCTGTCCAAATTTAAAGGCAAAAAGCACGATATCCTGTCCATGGCCATCATGTACCCCAATCTGCTGCAGGTGGTGACCCTCAAAAAATACGGCATTACCAACATTGAGCAGATTAAGGGCAAAAATATCAGCTCCGGCAGCCCGGGCAGCGGCACCAATTTTATGGCCGAAACGGTATTTAAGGCACTTGGAATTCCATTGGATTCCTACAGCGACAGCCGTCTTTCGTTTACCGAGAGCGCCAATGCCTTGCGGGACGGGACC
>JASJAN010000037.1 GCA_030066985.1 Desulfobacterales bacterium | reverse complement strand
TCATGTTTATGAAATATAGCTGCCCATTGCATAGGAGCCCCATGCAATTTTTGACATGCCAGGCAATGACATATTTTTGCATCTACAGGTTCTGAGCATACTTCGTATTGTACCGCATTGCATTAACAACTTGCCCGGTATTTGGCTTTAAAATTAGCATCTGAAATCGACGCATAATCTGATCCAAAATCTTTTTTCATTGAATCACCACCTCGCTTCAAATTTTATTGAAACATTTATAAATTGGGAGATGTCCAAATATCAAATAAAACAAGAATATTTCAGACAATATCTGGATAATCGAAACAAAATGTCCAATCAACCAGGAATTCTAATGTAGGTAAAATCGAGCATTATCGATGCACTGTAGACCGAAGAGGCGTCTGATTGCATATTACATCCGTTGCCATGTATAAACCAGAGCAGACTGCAGCACGGCCCCCCCATATTCTGCGGCGTCCCTTGTATTTTCCACTATCGCAATTTAACGGCGCAAGACCAGCCAACATTGCAATCATTTTCGGACTCAAAACACCCAACTCCGGCAAATCGCAGATCAAGCTGGCCGATGTGATGGGCCCTATGCCCGGTACGCTTTGCAAGATATCGTCCTTGCAGCGCCAAATCGGGCTGCTTTGGATCATTTTACCAATATCGGTTTCAATCTTATCAAGGCGTTTTTTTAGCCAGCGGATATGATCCTCGATATCCTTTTTATTGCGTTTGTTGGCGAGTCTGAGTCGATTTGTTTCCGCAACAATCATCTCAATAATCTGACGGCGACGGGTAACAAGGGCCGTCAATTCGGATGTCTGGCGATCTTTGAGCTGTCGAACATCTGGCTTTACAGCCTCTGCAAAACGCGCGATCACACGCGCGTCGATGGCATCTGTCTTTGCCAAAATGCCAGCAGATTTTGCAAAATCACAAACTTGTCTCGGATTAACGATAACTACAGCCAAGCCGGCTTCAGCAAGACAACTGGTTGCCAAAAGCTCGTAGCCGCCAGTAGATTCAAAAACGGTAAGCGCCGGATTGATCTGGCTCAATTTTTTTACCAACGCATCGACTCCCTTTTGATCATTGGTAAATGTAACGATGTCTCTTGCCGCGCCGATAGCAACGTCTAAACTGTCTTTGCTAACATCAACTCCAAAATATAGCTCTGTTGCCATAAGATCCTCCTGTACCCGGCCTTGCAACATGCGAGCTTCAATGCCCCTGCAACCGTTCGGCTTAGATGGAAGGTAGTGTAGCGACCTGCGCTCCAACACGGCCTTAAAAGACCGGGTATCTATCGGTCTGCTACACTACAGTTGATTGTTAAACTGACTCTTACACGTTGCGTAGATATTTAAGATAGTTCGGGGGAACATACAAGGTATCACTGGTTTTGAAGTGCGCCATTTTCGGGAGATGTCCATGACATATCACAATTTCAATTTATGTCATTGGGCTACGGGTATATTGTGGAAATCGTATTTTGGCCTATTATCGTCTACCTATTCAGGAAGACCGGCATTTCTTAAAGCACTAATATGCTTCTGATTATCATCCTGGTTTTTAAATCTGAGCCTCTTTGCCCAATAATTGAGAGAAAACTTAGGATTTATCCGAAGCACTTCAGCGGCTTGAGCCCGGGCCTCCTGATCACGTCCAGACATACTATAAACCATAGCGGCGATCACACGAGCATAGAGTGATTTTGGCGCCTCGCTGATCGCCTTCTCGCATGCTGTTATTGCCTCCTCATATCGACCTGTCCAGGCGTAAGCCTGCCCAATCCCAAATAGGTAATAGTTTGGCGGGATAGGATTAAGGCGTATCGCTTGTTCATAAGCATGAACAGCTTCTTCCCACCGGCCCACATACCGATACACCATGCCTAACCACCCATGGACATCTGCATTATTTGGGAAAAGGGCGGCACCCAACTCCACTTCGGCAACAGCCTTGTCATACTGTCCGATCAGAATAAGCAAAAAACCCAATACAGCATGAGTATAACCATTTTGATTATCCAGTGCGATTGCCTTTTTCACCAGCTTGATAGCCTTGCCCATAGACTCCTTCGGGGATTTGCTCCTGCCCTGCAATACATCATGCATGTGGGTTACACCCAGGAGCCGATATGCTTGAGAATACTGTGGGTCCAAATCAATGGCTTTTTGTGCCAACTGCCGGGCCAAAATATTGCCCTCCATATCGTGGCGATATATGTTTTCACGTGCCTGCATAGCCTTCATATAGGCCTCAAGGTTATCTGTACCCCTTGCGAGTAATCTGGCTTGCTCCCCTTGTGTGAGAGTTACATTCAGGGCGGTGGTGATTTCTTTTGTAACCGCATCTTGAACCTGAAATATATCGTTCATATCTCGATCATACGTTTCGGACCATAAATGATTTCCTTTAATCGCATCGATCAACTGGGCTGTTACCCGCAGGCGATCACCTGATTTCTGAACGCTGCCTTCCAGCACGTAACGGACCCCAAGTTCCTCACTCACCTGCTGGACCTTTATAGGCTTGCCTTTGTAGGTAAATGTTGAATTTCGAGCAATTACAAAAAGTCTAGGAATTTTGGAAAGGTTGGACATAATATTTTCGCTGATGCTGTCTGCCAAGAAAGCATGTTGGGGGTCACCGCTCAAATAGTCAAAAGGTAAAACGGCAATGGATGGTTTGTCAGGCAACGGAAACGCCATCTTATCCACAGAGGCAGGCGCTATTTGTTTTGATTGCTGAAGATAAATATTCCAGCTAACCAAAGCTCCCGCAACGGCGATCAATATTATAATGGCGGACATGGCTGACTTACGTGAAAACTTACCCAAAAACCTATTCTCACCAATCACTTTGCCAGCCGCATCTGGTTTCATTAAGACCCGATAAGCACCCACAGGCTTAGGTATATTTTTAACTGACTGCTCCCCCAGATATTCATACCCCAGTGGCAGCTTGGTCTCAATCTGATCGAAGGCAGTTTTTGAAACGCATATACCCCCAGGATCTGCCAGTGATTCCAGCCGGGCAGCAATGTTGACGCCATCACCATAGAGACGGTCTTCTTCATCAATAACGTCTCCGAGGTTTACGCCAATACGAAACTCCATTCTACGGTTATCCGGCAAATCTGCGTTCTTTGTCTGAATTTCATTTTGCACGGCTACAGCGCACTGCACGGCATCAACCACACTGGAAAACTCGGCCAACACATTGTCCCCTGGAGAGTCAACGACTCTGCCCCTGTGCTGTTTAATCAGTGATGACATGATTTCTCGGTAGGAAGCGATAGTCTTTACAGTAGCGGCTTCATCTTCTGCCATGAGCCGACTGTACTCAACTGCATCGGCGCTGAGAACTGCGGTGAGCTTACGCTTAAAACCTTCATCTGACATAGGGCTCCTCCGATGTTAAGGTTTCAAACTATAGGACTAAGTATGTGGATAATTCAGAGTAACGCGATGCCGGATGAGCAGCTGGATTCGATTCAGAGAATGCAGAACCGCTTCAGGTCGGGTAGAATGGGTGCTTCGGAAATAGTTAACCTAAATTTATAAACAAATCAATGGCGTTTAGTCAATCATAAAGGCGAGTTCTGAAACTGTTGAGATATTGAGAGACCCACAAATATCAAATTTTTACAGATACATATCAAATATCGCAAGGTTTTTAGTGGGCTGATATTTACAGAGTTGTTGGAAATATGTTGATGAGTAGGCCAATACTTATTTTAACAATATTATTTATCTATAATCCAATCTTCAGCAGATTGGAAATCTGAAAAAACATTTATCTCAAACGGCAGGTCTTTTGCAATTTGAATGAAAAATATAGCTAACGCCTCCTGCACTCCCGACTCGACAACTATTGCGGTTTTGTTCCTGTTCTCATTCTTAGGATAAATTTCTTCTATGTGGTCTTTTAGCTTATACAAATCAACATATGCCAGCCTGATTTGAGCTTCATTGAATAACCAAATATCGTTTTTCTCAGAAAATTCAGGTAAATTTAATACCAGTACAACACCTTCCCAAATTTCCCAATAATCAACTTCTTTAGGTTCTACTAAAATGTAATCTTCTTTTACTGTTATTTTAGGTGCCATATTGAATTGATACAGATTAACATTTAGCCCTTTTGGTGACTAATATTTACTGCTGTACATCTTTTTACATTCTGGACATTCAACGATACGGTTTCTTTTCCCACGAATTTGTTGTCCACTTTCTATTGGCTCTACATGAATTGTTTCCAAAAGGACGTTGCTGCAGCATTTACCACGCGATTTGATAGGGCGGAGTGTATAGGCAAGACTTCGGTATTTCTTGAGGCTAAGTTTTTTTCCATAATCATTATCCTTTAAGAAAAATCAGATAATCGAAAATATTGTAATTATAAAGTTTTTGTCAAGAGATGGAATCTTATTGAGAATACATGAACTTTGGCAATTTTACATATATGAAGCGAATATCTTAGCAGCAAAATCTTGCCCATTTCCCATATTTCCAATATAATATGAAACACTTGTATCGAAAATCTTTCTATAACCAAATAAGGGTGTAGCGTTTCTAATTTGAACATATCGATAGTACCCACAGCAGGTTAATTTTTGGGAGGCTAATATGGGAAAATATGTAGCTTATATATTAGGTATTCTTGTCATTTTATTGGCTCTTGAATTTTTTCAAATTGTAGACATACCCTATCTGGACATTCCGGATATACAATCGAAAGGGGAAGAGTATAAAGAAAAATCGGAAGATAATATGAAACACCGATTCGGTGATTGAAAACAATGAACTGCAACGACGCAAATTTATGCATTGGCTGATATGAAGTAGCATAATCCCATTATGCCAATTTGGTAATAAAAATCCCCGAACGGATTGCCGATTAGGGCTTGTATGAAGAATTACGCTCTTTGGGCAGATAGAATCATTTACAGTCCTGTGTTCTTTCTAATGTAAAAATTTTGATATCTTTAAATCATGTAGATTCACACTTGACCACTTGCTGATCCTTACCCAGCCATCTCGCCTTTCTTCCAGCAACCTTCGATCGTGTAAAGCCTTTCTTCTTTCAGGCCCTTTGTGAAAAAAACGGTGCAGACTAAAGATTCTGCGCCTTTCTTTGCCGGAGCGTCTTTCGGGATTTATCCGGAGAATCTGAGGCATTTTTGGCCTCCTTTTACGTTTGGTGGACATATCAAGTGCAACTGTAAACGGGCGGCCCACCTTGTATGTGGGCCACCGCGTTAAGAGGAAAAAGATGAATTAGGCAACCTCATGGCCCATTCATCTGTAAAGAAACAAAAAATTGAAATATAGTTACATTCTTTGTTTAGTCGAATCCATAAGCTCGGATTTGTTTTGCGATATTACGGATACGAAAAAGGTATCACAGAATTTTGGCCTTCTAAAAGTTGTGTGTTGTAGGAGATACATCCAAATTTAGCCAATTAATTTCATTTCAGATATAAGTCTATTAACAAAGGTTATTTTGCTCTTTGTCTGTTTACTTGTTTAATATTTTCCAACTTCACTTTTAATTCCTATTTGAGCTGCCACTCCGCAGGAGTTTTTCGTCTGCGTGAGCTTTTCAACTTTCCCTTCTAAAGATCTTTTAGAAGGGAAAGTTCAGTTTTTTGTCAACTGTAACAAGGTGTCGATTCGTTTTCACCCGAAGAACTGGTTTTCTCGACACCTTGCAACGTATTTTTCACTTTGAGGGTGGATGCTCGGGAGCTCCTGCTTTGCGAAGAGCGTTAAGTTCCCTCTCAATGAGGGTTGGATCTTTGAAATGAAGTGACTTGCGCCGGTCTTCAAGATTGAATTTTGGCCAATACTCAAGCAGCTTTTCCATGTGAGCACGAGCTTCCGCCTCACGGCCAAGCTCACCGTAAACCATAGCAAGGTGGAGGTGCGCCCACCACTTAGCTCCGATACCTTTTTGCACAATTTCAAGGCATTTTTCGTGCATTCTTATCGCATCTTCATATTGTTTTAGATGATAATAAGCTCTACCTAACCTAACGTAATTACCGGGCCCCATAGGATTGAGGCGGATAGCTTTTTGGTAATAGGAGATAGATTCCTGTTTTTTGTCAATCCAAGTAAGACAAGTTGCAGCCTCACTGTAAGCCCGTGCATTTAACGGATTAAGCGCTGAAGCTTTTTCGAAATTAGAAAGAGCTAATTCGGGTTTTTTTTGACACATATAATTATATCCTAAAGCAACATAAGCCGAATCGTTGGAGTTATCCAATTCAATGGCCTTTTGTGCCAGTTCCAAGCCTTTTTCAAAATTCTCTACGCTTGATTCACCAGAGCTATAATAACGTGCGAGATCTGAATGCAGAAACGAGAACTCTGCATAAAACGGCGAATAATCTGGATCTATAGCAATCGCTTCTTCAAAAAAAGGCTTGGCCTTCGGTGGACCATCCCTTGTCTGCATATAATAATACTTCACCGCTTGTAGGTACTTTAAATAGCCATCAAGATTAGGAGTGGGACCTAATTTAGGAGACTTTAACCCTACGGATTTGGTTATTTTAAAAAGGATGTCCTCGTAGATTTTAAATATATCATCCATATTTCGGTCATATTCCGCCGACCAAACAGGGTCGCCTTTTAATGCATCAGTCATACGTGCAGTAATTCGGAGCTGCTCTCCTAATTTTTGAACGCTACCCTCAATCACATATTGAACACCAAGCTCTTCGGAAACTTCATTAACAGTTACCGACTTACCTTTATAGATGTGTGTCGCACCTATAGCTATGACAAATACAGCAGGGACCCTGGAGAGCTCTAAAGTAAGATCGTCAGTGACGCCATCGCTTAAAAATTCCAGTTCAGAATTTCCAGCCACATTTTCAAATGGTAGGATTGCAAATGAAGGCTTATCTGGCAGAGGATAGGCCATATTTGCGGTAGAAGCAGGCGCCTCGGTAACACTTCCGCCCCAGCAGAAGTGGGGGCTCAGCAATGTCCCGCATACCAGCAAAGTGATTGTAAGAGTTGTAAAAAGACAATTTGCAAGTTTCATATCAGTCCTCCTTTGCGATTGATGATATGATGGTTGGTTAGGTGGCTTTCATTAATAACCGCTCTGCTGGAATGCGAACTACCAAACACCTCATTCACCGCGTGAAACAAGAGAAAGAATAGCGTATTGAAATGAAAAAATATGCCACCTCTGCCATAGCCGAATTGTGCGTATCTTTCCTGACAAGGGGTTAATAAACCAGTCAGGAGCAAGATAGGCACAATTTAAAAGGGTTCACCATATGCCTTTTCCTAAGTTCGGTTTCAAATTTTCAGGGGGTGAATTTTTAATTGGAAAGCAAATTAGAGTTTCAGATTTAGTTCAACAGCAGAATTTGCACAGCAGAAAAGATTGATGATGATGTCAATGTTCGTTGGAGATTGAGTTTCAGCAAGCATACAACTTGCAGATTTATAATTGAAAAGGTGTTAGTTGTCAACTGGTGATATATTGAACCTGAACATTTACATAAGTACAGATATCATTAACTTTTGTTATCGCATTGAGCAAATCGTTTACCATAAAAATGGCCTTTTAGCCGGCTGTTCTTGGCTAAAAGGCCAAATGGTTTGCTGGCAATCGATCTATTCGTTTCTTTGCCGGGCCTGTTCAATCAGTTCGACCAGACTGGTGATCCTTGGTTTCGGGGGCTTGGCCTTCAGCAATTGATTGAACTGATCCTCGGGCAAATGATCCTTCATGTACTGCACGACGTCGAAGTATTCCCACCAGCAGTCCAGGATCTTAAAGCAGGGCTGCTGATCATCACCACAGGTTTTGCAGTATTTAAAGGGTACCGTATTGCCCAACCGCGGACAACGTCGGATGAGTTGTTTGCGTGAGGCTTCCATAGTTTTTAAAAGCGATCACAATGTTGATTAGCGGCTTTTGAGAATTTCCGGTTTGGGATATTGCTCAAGAATTTTTTCCGCTTCTTCAATTTCTTTGGCCGGGTATTCATAATCGGTCAGGTTGCCTGATAGAAACTGCTCATAAGCGCCTAAATCAATCAATCCGTGACCGCTGAAGTTAAAGAGGATCACTTTTTCCTTGCCTTCTTCCTTGCATTTTCGGGCCACATCCACCACACACGCCAGGGCATGATTGGTTTCCGGAGCAGAGATAAAGCCCTCAGATCTGGCAACCAGCATACCGGCTTCATAGGTAGCCAACTGTGGATACGCCTTCGGCTCTAAAATCCCCTCGGTGACTAACTGGCTTACCTGAGGAGCCATTCCATGATAGCGCAATCCACCTGCGTGGAAGGGCGGTGGCACAAAGGTATGGCCGAGGCTGTGCATGGCCAGCAGGGGTGTCATGCCGATGGTATCGCCATGGTCATAGGCAAAAGGCGCGCGGGTCAGGGTAGGGCAGGCAGCCGGTTCAGCCGGATGAATATCGATTTCTTTGCCGTTTAATTTATCATAGACAAAGGGGAAAGCCAATCCGGCAAAGTTGCTGCCGCCGCCGGCGCACCCAATGACGACATCCGGATACTCGCCGATTTTTTCCATCTGTTTTTTGGCTTCTAACCCGATTACCGTCTGGTGCATCATCACATGATTCAGAACACTGCCCAGGGAGTAACGGGTTTCGCCGGTTGGATCGGTTACCGCCGCTTCAATGGCTTCGCTGATGGCAATGCCCAGGCTGCCGGGTGTGTCCGGATCCTGTTCGAGGATTTGTTGTCCAGCCTTGGTTTCGGTGCTGGGGCTGGCCACACAATTGGCGCCCCAGGTGGCCATCATGGTCTTTCGGTAAGGTTTCTGGTCAAAGCTGATGCGAACCATAAACACCTTGCACTCCAGACCGAATTGGGAACAGGCGAATGCGAGGGCACTGCCCCACTGACCGGCACCGGTTTCGGTGGTCAGGCGTTTAATGCCGAATTCCTTATTATAATATACCTGGGCCACAGCTGTGTTAGGCTTATGGCTGCCGGGAGGGCTGACACCCTCGTATTTATAATATATCCTGGCGGGCGTATCTAAGGCCTTTTCAAGCGCATATGCTCTTACCAGTGGAGAAGGGCGCCAGATGTTTAAAACTTCCAAAATTCCGTCAGGAATATCGATCCATCTTTCCGGACTGACTTCCTGCTCGATCAGATTCATCGGGAAAACCGGTGCGAGCATATCCGGTGTTATCGGGCCGTCCGGTCCCATTGGCGGATTCATTTTAATATCTGCATTAATATTGTACCATTGCCGCGGTATTTCATCTTCAGTCAAAAAAACCTTTTTCATCTCCATGGCACCCTCCCTAATAGTAGATTGACGGTCATAGATTGATAAAACTCAGAAAATACAGAACCTTTTATTGAAGAAAAAAGTCTTCTGAAATGCGTTCATTTGCTGGCTTGACTTCATCCTGTATACGGTATACAAATTTTAGTCAAGGAAATAATTGTTGGTAAAAATTCAGTATTTGCCCGCATTATAAGGCAGTTCTGGGATTCCAGAGGCATTAATTCTGGCAGTCTGGATACATCCTGGTACAAGCCCGAATCGTTTAAGAATAATTTATTTGCTTACAATTGACGGACATTTAATGAGAGGGGAGACGGAACATGTCAAATCGTATTTTTAATTTTTCAGCCGGCCCCTGCACCCTGCCGTTACCGGCGCTCAAAAAAGCTCAAGCTGAATTCGTTGATTACCAGGGTGCCGGAATGTCTCTGATCGAAATGAGCCATCGGGGCGCACATTACGATAAGGTGCATTATAATGCCATAACCGGTATTCGCGATGTCCTGGCCGTCCCGGACAGCCATGACATTCTGTTCATCCAGGGCGGTGCAACCCTGCAATTTGGCATGGTGCCGTTGAATCTGGTAGGCGGCGGTAAAACCGCCGAATTTCTGAATACCGGAACCTGGGTTAAAAAGGCGATTGCCGATGCTGAAAAACTGGGACCGACCCGTATTTTGTGGACCAATGAAGCGGAAAATTTTACACGCATGCCCGCCAATGAAGAATATCAGGTAGGGGACGATGCCGCCTACTTACACATTTGCGGTAACGAGACCATCGGTGGAATTGAGTATCATGAATACCCGGATACCGGTACGGTGCCGCTGGTATCGGATATGTCGTCACATATCATGTCACGTCCGATTGAATGGGAAAAGCTCGACCTCGCATTTGCCGGCGCCCAGAAAAACCTTGGACCTGCCGGTATGGCGCTGGTGATTATTCACAAAGCGCTTCTGGAAAACTGCCGCGATGACCTGCCGGCCTATCTGTCGTACAGGACTCACGCCGGGAAGGATTCGCTCTATAATACACCACCGGTTTTTGCCATTTATATGCTGAAACTCACCGTCGACTGGGTTAAAGAAAAGGGCGGGCTGGCAGAGATGGAAAAACGCGCCCTGGCGCGTTCCGGAACGCTGTATGACACTATCGACCGCTCCGAAGGCTGGTACCGCTGCCCGGTGGACACAGGCTCCCGC